>JBJFHV010000032.1:0-4097 GCA_051894015.1 Acutalibacteraceae bacterium
ATTATGTAAGTCAAAGCCGGCCGAAGCGAAAGAAACGTCCGACCTATGAAAAACTGCCCGACGTGAAGTCCAAAAGCAGAGAAAAGGTTGATGAAAAAAAACGGATGATCGCACTTGCGATTGCCATTATATTTGTTCTGGCTCTTTTCTTCCTGTCTCTCGTTTTAAGGTTCAGCGGCTCCGATACCGAAACGACTTCGGCGGTTGTTGCCGATATGATAAGTTTTATGCGATATGAAGAGGTGATTTTATGGCTGCCGATATGATCAACACCGTGCTGAAAGCGGAAGCAGAAGCAAAAAATCAAAAGCTTGCTGCCGAAAAGCAGGCCGAAGAAATTATCGAAGCTGCAAAAAAGAAGGCTGAGGAAATTGAACTTGTTACCTTGAAGCAGGCAGAAAACGAATCTGTTTTGATTTTAAGCGAAGCCGAGCTTTCAAGCGAGGGAACGCTCAGTCAGGCTCAACAGCTGGCGAAGCTTCGTGAAAGAAAGGTCATCAGCGAAACCGAAAAACAATATGACGAATGTATTAAGCTTGTTTTAGACAGCTTGGTATAATATAAATTCAATTTGCTGTAATTTTCTTTTGCCGTTTTTTGCGGCAAAAAGGAGGTGTGAAATTTGGCAAAAATCAAGTTGGTTCATTTTGAGCTGATTGCTCTTTTACAGGAAAGCAAGAAGCTGATGGACTATCTTCAAAAAGTCGGGATCACCGAAATCGAACAAACCGAATGTCCGGACGTTGTGAAGTATGAGACTGAAGGCATTATCCGGCAGTTCGAACGCTTTTATGACATCGCCGAAAGTGCGAAGAATACGGTAGAGCAGTATTGCAATATCAAACGAAGTTTCGTCCAGTCCCTTCGGGATTATGACTATGTTGAGTATCGGGATTTTCGTTTGAAAGTTGACAAGGCAGACGAAATCCTGAGTTTGTGTCGTGACATTCTGAAGCTGTCCGATGAGATCTCGCAGATCAGAACTGAAATCATAAGGCTGAATACACAGATTGAATATCTGAATACATGGGAACGGCTGGATATTCCCATGAGCAGTACAAGAACAGGAAAAACTTCGATTTTTATCGGAAGCTTCAAGAAAGAGCTGACGGCGGAAAAGCTGAAAAATGACCTTGCCGTTGCTCTTCCCGAAACCGAGGGTATTGAAGTTCAGATTATTCATTCAACGAAGCTTCTGACGAATGTCGTTGTCCTGTGTTATATCAATGACGGTGACAAGGTTGCCGCTGCCTTAAAGAGTCTCGGCTTTACTTTCCCGGACAATCCCGTTAAAAAGCTTCCTTCGGCGGCGATAAAAGAATACCGGCAGCAGATTTCTCAGCTTGAAGAACGGAAGGAAGAAACAGCAATTCAGCTTAGCGAGTACAACTCTTCATACGGTGATATCCGTTTTGCCTGTGATTATTTCCTGGCTCAGATCGAAAAGTATAAAGCACTCGAAAAGGCAGGGTCAACCGACAAAACGATTTTTATCGAAGGATATGTTCCGGAGAGGGACAGCGACGAGCTGAAGTTTGAGCTGGAAAAACGTTTTTGCTGTCAGATGGAGATGAGCGAACCCGACTATGAAAGCGAAGACGTCCCTGTTCTGATCGAAAACCGGTCGTTTGCCGCCGGCGTCGAAAGTATAACGGATATGTATTCACCGGTTTCCAACCGGGACATTGATCCGAACCCTGTGATGTCGTTTTTCTATTACGGATTGTTCGGTATGATGCTGTCCGATGCGGGTTACGGACTTTTGATGGTGATCGTCGCTCTTGTTGCTAAATTCAAATTCAAAGTGGAGGGCAGCAAGAAAAAAACTGCGGACTTCATTTTGTACTGCGGAATATCGACTGTGATCTGGGGTGCACTGTTCGGCGGATTCTTTGGGGATCTGATTCCCACGATCTGTACGTCGTTTTTGGGAATGGAGAAAGGTCCCGAGCTTGCGCTGTGGCTGAGTCCTCTTGATAACAGCGTCAGTATGCTTCTGTTTTCGTTTCTGATCGGCATTATCCATCTTTTCGTCGGTCTGGCAATGCGGTTTTATACGCTTTGCAAACGACGGGAGTATGTGGCGGCGGTGTGCGATGTCATTCCGGTCTATGTTTTCGTAACAGGACTTGCGATTATCGGAAAGAACTTCATTGCCCCCGTATCTGACAGGGCAAAATCGGTCGGTATGATCCTTCTTGCCACAGGTGCGGCATTGATTATCCTGACAGCCGGACGAAGTGCAAAGAATATTCTCGGAAAGCTCGGCGGAGGCTTTTACGCCCTTTATAATACAACCACAGGGTATTTAGGCGACATACTTTCCTATTCGAGACTGCTTGCCCTTTGCCTTGTTACGGGCGTTATTGCGAATATGGTCAATATGATGGGCGCCATGTTCGGCAATATCATCGTTTTCGTAATCATTTTTTTACTCGGTCATGCGCTGAACATTACGATCAACCTGATCGGCACTTACGTTCACGCAAGCCGACTGCAATACGTCGAATTTTTCTCAAAATTCTATGAGGGCGGAGGAAGAGTTTTCACCCCGTTCCAATTCAATTCAAAATATCATAAATTCAAGGAGGAACCAATCAATGAGTAATTTAGGTTTAGTTTTTGCATTAATCGGAGCAGCTTTTGCCGTTGCGTTTGCCGGCGCTGGTTCAGCTAAGGCTGTCGGTCTTGTCGGTCAGTCCTCGGCGGGACTTCTTTCGGAAAATCCCTCACTTTTCGGTAAAGTGCTGATTTTACAGCTTCTTCCCGGTACACAGGGACTGTACGGATTTATTATCGCACTTTTCGTGTTCATCCGTACCCAGCTTCTTTCCGGAACACCGGCACAGCTTACCTGGCAGCAGGGACTGCTTTATTTTGCCGCTTGTCTCCCGATTGCCATCGGCGGATTTTTCTCTGCTGTTTATCAGGGCAAGGTCGCTTCAGCGGGCGTAAGTCTTGTTGCCAAAAAGCCGGAGCAGTCCGGCCGTGCAATCGCTATGGCATCGCTTGTTGAATTTTATGCAATCTTACCGTTCCTGATCTCTTTCCTTGCCGTTGTCAGCGTAGGCTGATTTTAAGGGACCTCTGAATCAATCCATCAGATTGAATCAGCGCTTCCAATAATACTTATTTATTTGGCAAAGGAGATGATGAGTGTGACGGGACTTGAAAAAATTATCGAAAAAATTGCTGAAGACAGCGCCGAGGAATGCAAGAATATTATTTCTCAGGCAAAGGAACAGGCGGATCAGATGATTGCCGACGCAAGAAACGAGGCTCGTAAAAAGGCCAATAAAATCACCGACGAAGCAAAGGCACAGGCGGATAAAAAGCTCGCCGTTTCAAAGTCGGGCGCAGAATCCATAACAAGAAACCGCTATCTCTCCGTGAAAAACGCAGTGGTCAATGATATAATCTCCGCCGCTTATGAAGAAATCGAAAAAATGAGCGATGAAGATTATTTTGATTTGCTTTATAAGCTCTGCATCAAGAACGTAGAAACCGGTGAATGTGTCATGCGGCTGAATGCCAAAGATCTTAGGCGTCTGCCTGCCGGCTTTGAAGACAGAATCAACGGTGCGGTTTTTGAAAAGGCCGCCGTTCAGGTTTCCAAAAAGCCTTATGATATTGAAAACGGCTTCGTTTTGATCTATGACGATTTTGAAATCAACTGTACATTGAGAACCGTTTTTGACAGTGAGATGGACAAGCTCAAGGACATATTAAGCCGGAAGCTGTTCAGCTGAGCGTGACTTGAAGAAATAGGAAAGGAAGCAGTACCGGTACCGCAGGGAGACTGAATTATCTCCCGGTGCGATATTTTGTACTGCGTGGCGATTATGAGTAAAGATACCGATTACGCTTACGCAGACGCAAGGCTGAAAGCGAACGAAAACAAGCTTTTATCGTCGCAGGATATCGAAATGCTGATTTCTTGTCGAAGTATAAAAGACTGTTACGAATTTCTGTCTGCTAAAGGCTGGAAAACACAGGAACCTTCCGATCTTGCCGAAGTATTAAAACAGCAGAACAAGGATCTGTGGCAGCTTCTTTCGGAATCCGTACCGGATAAAAGCGTTTTGACCGTTCTTACC
>JBJFHV010000033.1:0-4072 GCA_051894015.1 Acutalibacteraceae bacterium
GCACTACTCAATGACCGTCACGGGCGAAGCAAGCGGCAGCAAAGAGGACAACGGCACGAGCAATCTTGCAAAAGATCATTATCAGGATTATGTCGATTACTTCCTCACGATTACCGAGTATTTCATTAACAAGGGCGTGCCGGTCAAGTTCATTTCCCCGATTAATGAGCCTCAATGGGGTTGGGGTGGTGACTGGGTTCATCAGGAAGGCTGTCACTATGAGCCGAGTGAAGTTTATGAACTGCTCAAGTTGTTCTCAGTGGGGATCAAGGAAAGAAACCTTCCTGTCAAGCTCTCATGCCCCGAAAGCGGCAATATCGGAGACACAACCAAGGGATATTTCGACTCCATTACGGGTGACAGTGATCTTTTCTCAGAGGTCGGCTCACTTTGCTATCACAGCTACGGCTCGGACACAAATATTTTAAGCAAAATAAAGTTCGGTGCATGGCTTAAACAAAAGCCGTACAACAGTACAAGAATTGACATGAGCGAATGGTGTGAGCTTCCGTGCAAAACAAGCGTTGACAACGTGAAGAGTGCTGTCGTTATGGCAAGAGTCATCGCCAACGATATCGACTGCACAAACGCCAACAGCTGGTCAAGCTGGGTTGCGGTCAACCAGATCGGGGTCGGCGACGACGGGCTGAACTACTCGGACGGTCTTTTCTACGCCAAGGACAACTTTTCCGAATATGAGACTGCCGAACGCTACTACGCCCTCGCCCACTTTTCCAAGTTTGTTCCGACAGGGTCAAAGATACTGAAAACCGACGCCAATCTTGCGTCATACATATATAATCTTCAAGGACATGACGAGGAAAACGGATATCTTGAAACCTCGTTCTGTGCCTTTAAAACCCCTGACGGAAAAATCGTTCTTGTGCTCGTAAACGAGGGCGAGGACAAAGAGGTCAAGCTTTCCGTCCCGGGTGAAACTATGACGGTTTATACTACCGATGAAACGGTGAAGCTTCAGGAAACGTACAGCGGAGAGAAAACCGACCGCATTACACTGACGAAAGATAGTATCAGCACGGTTATATTTGAATAAAGACGATAATCAGCCCCTCAGGTATTGAATCTGCGGGGCTTAAGTTATTGCGGTCACGTGTTAAGGATTCTCAAAATGTCCTTGCCGTAATTGTGTATAGATATATTTATATAAAGCTCAAACCTTGACTGATTGTCAAGGTTTGCATCTATAAGTCGCTTAATATCTATAAGTTATACACCTATACTAACAGTATATACTGAAAGTCGGTGATAACGTGAAAGGCTTAGGAAAAAATATCAGAAAATACAGACTGAAAAAGTACATGACGCAAGAACAGCTTGCTGAAATCGTTGACCTTAGTGTCTCTTACATCGGCATGATTGAACGTGATGAAAAAGTCCCGAAGCTTGAAACCTTTGTAAGAATCGCCAATGCTCTCGGCTGCAGCGCAGATGAGCTTCTCTGTGATGTAATTGGCAGCGGATATGAAGTAAAGATTTCAAAATATACCGAGCAAATCGGAAAACTACCAGCCGATGAACAGCAAAAAATTTACAGTGTTATCGAAGCTTTGCTGAAAAAATAACATTTTCGACAAACTGCGGTATAATTCTTTCCGCAAATCATTATAATAACCATTAGTTACAGTTAGTGACTAACAGTAAAGTTCGGAGGGATTATTATGCATATTCTGAAGTTCATCACAGCGTTAAAAATCGAAAAGTATTCATGGATTAAAAAGTTCCTTTTCAACCGTAAAATCAGTCAGAAAACAAACAAAATCCTGTGTCTTGTCTGCTAAAAGCTAAGACATCAACAAGAGCTTTTTAATTTCCTGTCAGGCAGAATTGACTTTGCCGGACGTTTGATCTGAATAAGACAAAAGCACCGCAGAGGCTTACCCCTGCGGTGCAAATCATATTTCGCTTATTATTCAGCGGTGTTCTTTTCGAGCGTGTCAAGCTCTTCACGAAGCTCCTTCGGAAGCTTGTCGCCGAACTTGGCGTAGAACTCCTCAATGCCCTTAGCATCCTCAGCCCAGAGCTTCTTGTCAACGTCAAGGATTGACTTAAGAGATTCAAGGGAAACTTCACCCTCAAGACCCTCGAGGTTGATATCCTCAGCGTACGGAAGATAACCGATAGCGGTTTCCTGAGCGTCAACCTCACCGTCACATCTCTTGAGAATCCACTCAAGAACACGAAGGTTGTCGCCGAAGCCCGGCCACATGAAGTTGCCCTCGTCGTCCTTACGGAACCAGTTGACGTTGAAGATCTTAGGAGCCTTATCGGGATCAAGCGTCTTGCCGATGTCGATCCAGTGCTGCCAGTAATCAGCCATATCATAACCGCAGAACGGAAGCATAGCCATCGGGTCACGGCGAACAACGCCGACTGCACCCGAAGCGGCAGCGGTTGTCTCAGAAGCCATGATGGAGCCGACAAATACGCCGTGGTTCCAGTCTCTTGACTGATATACCAGCGGAGCAAGCTTTGCGCGGCGGCCGCCGAAGACGAAAGCAGAAATGGGAACGCCGTCCGGATTTTCAAATTCGGAGCTCAGGCACGGGCAGTTGACTGCCGGAGCAGTGAAACGGCTGTTGGGATGAGCACCCTTGATATCAGAAGTCTTACCGTTCCAGGGCTTGCCTGTCCAGTCGACTGCGTTTTCGGGCGGATTCTTATCAAGACCCTCCCACCAAACAGTGTTGTCGTCGAGGTTGTGGGCAACGTTTGTGAAGATGGTACCCTTCTGCGTGGAAAGAAGAGCGTTCGGGTTGGACTTCATGTTGGTACCCGGAGCAACACCGAAGAAGCCGTTTTCGGGGTTGATGGCATACAGTCTGCCGTCTGCACCCTTGCGGATCCAGGAGATGTCGTCGCCGACGCACCATACCTTGTAGCCCTTGGATTTATAGTATTCGGGCGGAATGAGCATGGCAAGATTGGTCTTGCCGCAGGCTGACGGGAAAGCGGCGCAGATGTATTTGACTTCACCCTTCGGATTTTCGATTCCGAGAATGAGCATATGCTCAGCCATCCAGCCTTCTTTTCTGCCCTGGTTGGAAGCGATACGAAGGGCAAAGCACTTTTTGCCGAGAAGAACGTTTCCACCGTATCCGGAGTTAACGGAGATGATGGTGTTGTCCTGCGGGAACTGGCAGATATATCTCTTTTCTTCATCGATATCACAGCGGCAATGAAGACCTCTTACCCAGTCATCGCTGTCGCCGAGGCAATCAAGTACGTTGAAGCCGACTCTTGTCATGATGCACATATTGAGAACAACATAGATCGAATCGGTAAGCTCGATACCGGCTTTGGAGAATTTGGAGCCGACAGGGCCCATGGAATACGGGATAATGTAAGCCGTTCTGCCCTTGTAGCTGTCCTTGGCAATATCATAAAGCATTTCATATGCTTCTTTCGGGTCCATCCAGTTGTTGGTCGGGCCTGCTTCTTCCTTGGTCGGAGCGCAGATGAAGGTTCTGCCCTCAACACGGGCAACGTCGTTGACTGCAGTTCTGTGAAGATAACAATCGGGGAGCTTCTCCTGGTTGAGCTTTATCATTTCGCCGGTTTCGCAAGCCTCTGCGCGAAGTGCTTCAATCTGTTCCTGGCTTCCGTCGATCCATACAACCTTATCCGGGTTGACAAGCGCAAGCTTTTCTTCAAGCCATGCAAGGACGGTCGGGTTCTTTGTCGGTGCATTGTTTAACATAGTGTTCTTCCTTTCATGATCCATATTTAAAGCAGTAACAATCACTCCTGAATCTCCATACTACTTATATTCCAACATATTATACATTTTATTCACCGCTTTTGCAAGAGATTGCGCGGATTTTTACCCTATTTAATAATTTTTTACCTTTTACCTAAAAACCGCAGAATCGAACGGTTTTTGTTCGTTTATTTTTGCAGTCAATAACAAAAAGACATTAACGGCAGCCCCTAAAAGAGACTGCCGTTAAGTTATTTAGTTAAGAAATCTTCAGCGATTCAACTCAGGTTATATCACTGAGTTCTCCGCCCCAAAATTCCATATCCGGGCAACAGGTTATCTTCTTGTGGAAGA
>JBJFHV010000034.1:0-4070 GCA_051894015.1 Acutalibacteraceae bacterium
GGCTTATTTCGGTTTGGAGGATATTTTTGATACGCCATTGAGTTCGCTTTCCGGCGGTAAGCTTCAGCTTGTCTGTCTTGCGAGCATTATTGCACTGCATCCGAAGGCAATTCTTCTTGACGAGCCGATTTCTCAGCTGGATCCGATGACCTGCGACAGCTTCATCGGTGCACTCAAACGGCTCAGTCTTGAAAATTCAATCACCGTGATAATCAGCGAGCACAGGCTCGAAAAGGTTTTGCCGGTCGCCGACCGTATTATGGTGATGGAAGGCGGAAAGCTGACCTATGACGCCCGTCCGTGTGATATCACACAAAAGGAACTTGAAAAAAATGACTTTCTCAGGTTTGCTGTTCCGTCGTCGGCGAGAATTATCGGAAAGCTCGGCATGAATCCCGGCTCGGCTCTCACGGTAAGAGACGCAGGCAGGCTTCTTGACGCTTCGTTCAAAAAAGAGGTTGCGTTCAGGCGGATCGAAAGAAAAGAAAAGACAGTCGGCAAAACACCGGCGGCTGTCGAACTGAAAAATGTCTGTTTTTCCTATGACGAAAGCAAAAGAGTTTTGAACGGTTTCAATCTGAAAATCGGGCAGAACCGCTTTTTTGCTCTGATGGGCGCCAATGCCGCGGGAAAGACCACTGCGCTGAGACTCATGAGCGGAATTTACCGCTCTTACGCCGGAAAGATCGAGCTTTTCGGGCGGAATATCAAAAAGTACAGCGACAAGGAGCTTTATCGGGGAACGGTTGCGCTTCTTTCCCAAAAGGTACATATGCTGTTTGCCGGAAATACGGTGGAAGAAGATCTGCGGCGGGTGCTTGACAGTGAAGAATTGCCGCAAGAAGAAAAGGAAAAGCTGTTTTCGCAAACGGTGGAATTTTTTGATCTTGAAAAGCTTCTCGGACGTCACCCGTACGATATCAGTCAGGGCGAGATGCAACGGGCAGCCTTTTGTATGGCGATGCTCAGACGGCCGAAGCTCCTTTTGCTTGACGAGCCGACAAAGGGAATGGACGCCCTTTTTAAAAGAGAACTCGGAGAAAAGCTTCGAAGTCTTGTCAAAAACGGCATGACAGTGGTTGCCGTTTCGCACGACAACGAGTTTTGCGCCGAATATTGCGACGAATGTGCGTTTATCTGTGACGGAATTTGCAGTCAGCCGCTTTCGGTCGGAGATTTTTTCTCGGGTAACTTCTTTTATTCCACGGAAGCCAACAAAATTTCACGACATATTTTTGAAAACGCCGTGACTGAAGCGGAGGTGCTTGCGCTTTGCAAAAAAAATCAACACTGCCGCTGATTGTTTCCCTTGTCTGTTTTCTTGTGCTGTGTCCGCTTGTTGCTGTCTTCGGGGCGCTGTATTTCGAAAGCCGCAGCTACTATCTGATTGCCGTGCTTATGATTATTATTTCGATTATTCCCTTTTTCTTTTATTTTGAGCATCGGAGGATCAAAACAAGCGAGCTTGTGACAGTTGCTGTTATGGTTTCAATCTGTGTTGTCAGCCGAATCTTTTTTATCTTCGTTCCGCAGGTGAAGCCGATGTGTGCTTTTGTTGTGGTGACAGGATGTGTTTTCGGCGCCAATGTCGGGTTTGTCACCGGTGCGCTTTCGATTTTTATTTCGAATTTTGCTTTCGGTCAGGGAATGTTTACGCCGTTCCAGATGCTTGGAATGGGGCTGGTCGGTTTTCTTTCGGGTGTGATTTTTTATAAAAAAGATACCGTTAAGAACCGTCTGACAGTTTCTTTGACCGGGGCGGCGCTTTGCTTCTTTTTGTATGGCTTTATCGTGGACACCTGTTCGGTTCTGATGCTTGATGCGGTAAGCTCACCGAAAGAGGCGGCCGGGATTTACGCTTCGGGGGTTATTTTCAATCTGATTCATGCGGCGGCAACCTTTATCGTTTTGATGATCGTGATTAAGCCGATGAACGATAAGCTTTCAAGACTTCGGATCAAATACGGGATATTTGCTTATCAGTAAATATGTCTTTAAAAAATGAAGACTTCAATTTGTTACTATTGCCGAAATAGCCGTTAGCTCTTGAATATTTCTTCGATTCTGAGTATAATGGTAAAAACATATATTTGCTTACGGCGTAATATATTGTTATTTCATGAAAGGAAGATACATATGAAAACATTAAAAAAAGCAGTGTCACTGCTGTTGGCACTCATGCTGCTGATGAGTGCTTGCTGCGCTTTTGCGTCGGCGGCAAGTGACATCAAGGTCAATGTCAGAATCGAAGGCATTACTGACAAGCTGTTTTACGGCAATGTCACGGTCCCGTCCGGTGCAACTGTTCTTGACGCTATTAAGCAGGCGGACAGCGTCAGTACCAAAATCAAGGTCACTATCACCAACGGTGCTTACGGCGCATATGTAACCGCCGTCAACAGTGAAAAGGAAAAGACCTTCGGCGGATATGACGGCTGGAACTACCGGGTTAACGGTGTTGATCCGAGTGTCAGTATGGATAAATATACGGTAAAATCCGGTGCGAAGATCGTTCTTTATTACGGCGATCCTTACGGAAAAGGAATGCAGTATCCTGTAGCCGATACCTCCATGCTTGCCGCCGGTTACCTTTCCTTTAAGAGTACCGATACTGTTTATAATGCGGACGGAACGACAAAGACGACTGAAAATATTGTAAAAGATTATATCCTTGAATGGGGACTCGGAAACGGCGCAACCGTTGATCTTTATCCCGATGAGAACGGCCGTGTTCTCATTGATAAGGAATTTCTGACCAAGGGTGAGCATTCGGTACAGATTATCAAAACCGACAATTCGGGTATGCCGCTTGTTTTGCGTTTTGCTCCCGATTATACGATCGATGTAACAGAGGTTGCAGGCGACAAATCGGAAAATCCCGCAGTCAATCTGATCTATCAGATGAGAGATTTTGTTGAGCAGATTATTCAATTTATCAAGGAGATTGTTCAGGCTTTCAAAGGCATCAAAGACGGAATTTAATGCGATTGATAAAAACACAGGTGGTTTCACTCGAAATCACCTGTGTTTTTTTACGGATTTTCTATCATAATATCTTCTGACTCTTCATCAAGTCCGAGAATCTGTTCAGCATCTTTCGATTCGATTTCGCCGGCGGATCTGAGCTTCTTTTGAATGATTCCGTTGCGGCTTTGCGCGTCGTCAAGGCTTTTTCCGGCTTCGTTGATCTTTTTTCGCGCTCTTTCCAAAAGGATACCGAACTTGTCATACTGCATTCTTGCCGCCGCAAGCAGATCCCGGACCTGCTTGGCTTTTTCGTTGACAGCAACGGCCTTGAAGCCGACAGAAAGGGAAGTCAGAAGCGCTGTGATTGTTGTCGGTCCGGAAATCAAGACATTATATTGCGTCTGGCATTTTTCGGCGACTGCGTTTTCCGACGAAAGCGCCTCGTTATACAGTCCCTCGGTGGCAAGATACATGATGGCAAACGGCGTTGTCTCCGGCTCGTTGATGTACTTGCTGATTTCTTTTGCCTGAGCAAGAATACGGGCTTCGAGCGCTTTTCTTGCTGCTGCCGCCGCCGCTTCGTCGCCCTCGTCCGCCGCTTTGCAAAGTCTTATGTAATCTTCAACCGGGAACTTTGAGTCTATCGGCAAGAGGGTATATTCGCCGGTGTTTTCGCCCGACGGGATTCTTACGGCAAATTCAACGATCTCCCGGCTTGATTTATTGGGCATCACGTTTTTTTCGTACATGCCCGGAATGATTCCCGAAAGAATCGTATCGAGCTGAACCTCCGCCCAGGTACCTCTTGTTTTGACGTTTGTCAGTACGCGGTTTAAGGCGTTGACGTTCTGGGTGACATTCCCGGAAAGTACTTTCATCTCGCCTAACGATTTATAAACATTTTCGAGCTGTTCGCTTACCGAACGGAAAGAGGCATTGAGCCTTGACGTCAGGGTATCGTTCAGCTTTTCATCGACGGTGCTTCGTATATTCTCAAGGCTTTTTTCGTTGCTTGCCCGAATTTTTTCAAGACTTTGCGCAATCGCTTCGGTAGCTTTCGCATTGAACTCAAAATTGTCCCGTGCTGATTTTTCTATTTTCTG
>JBJFHV010000035.1:0-4029 GCA_051894015.1 Acutalibacteraceae bacterium
AGGTAAACACTAAGCGTTAATCGCACCTTGGCAGTAACAGTCGGTCTGATCTCTTCCGTGCCTGACGTTGTGGAAGATAGACTGTTCTATTCAATAAAAACGCTTGTAGTCAGCAAGTGAAAAATTCACTCGGTTCTGAACTTTTGTTTTCATAACTTAAAGCTTCAAGAAAAAAGATTTAGACTTGCTAACCCAAAGTCAGAAAAAATAGCACAACAAATTTAATATAGCAAAATAAGAGAACAAACCACCCTCAACACAAACAGTGCGACCACACTTAGTGTTGTCCTGTTACGAAAAGCGTTCTTTGCATACTTTCTGACGCTTTGGTCAGGCCGTTAGACGGCATCATCGCCGCCTTAGTTTCTGCTAAATCGGACATTCTTCCCGAGAAAACAGTTTTTTCTACTTGGTATGTGCCCGCGCGGCATTAGCGCAAAGGGAAAGATATAGAAGCAGCTAATTCCAAACAGTGCAAACTAACCATTAGCAAGAAATATCGCCCAACCTATGGCTCGGGCACCCAGCTTTTAATTAATTACCATGTACCCCGGGATTGGCGTCGTCATGCGACCGGGAATTTAGTTAATTTTTATGCGGACTGATATATGATATATATAATGAAAAAACGGCTTATGTGCCGAACATATAAAAAGGAGAAATGATATATGGGTCTTATCAAAGCAATTGCAGGTGCGACAGGCGGCGTTCTTGCCGACCAGTGGAAAGAGTATTTTTACTGTGAGGCACTCGATAAAGAAACGCTTGTCGCAAAAGGACAAAAGAAAATCACGGGTCGTTCGTCCAACTACAAGGGCGACGAAAACATCATCACCAACGGTTCGGGAATCGTTGTCAACGAAGGACAGTGCATGATGATCGTCGAGCAGGGCAAGGTTGTTGAGCTTTGCGCCGAGCCGGGCGAATTTACATACGATGCCTCAACCGAGCCGAGCATTTTTTCGGGCAGTCTCGGAGAAAGCATCAAGCAGACCTTCCGGAATATCGGAAAGCGTTTCACCTACGGCGGCGAAGCACCGAAGGATCAGCGGGTTTACTACTTCAACACCAAGGAAATCGGCGATAACAAATTCGGTACGGCAAACCCGATTCCGTTCCGGGTTGTTGACGAAGAAATGGGCTTCCGGCTTTCCGTTGATCTTCGCTGTAACGGCGTGTACTCTTACAGAATCACAGACCCGATGCTGTTTTATACCAATGTTTGCGCCAATATCAGCGATACATTTGAAAGAAGCGAGATTGACGACAGACTCCGGGGCGAATTTATGAATTCGCTTCAGCCGGCTTTTGCAAAAATTGCTGCAAAGAAAATTGCTTACTATGAAATTCCCGCCCACACGACGGAGATTGCCGATGAGCTCAACGAGGTGCTTTCTTCTCAGTGGCGGGAAAAAAGAGGCATTGAGGTTTTCTCAATTGCCGTCAATTCCATTACGGTACCTGAGGATCAGAGAAAGAAGATCACCGAATGGGAAGAAAATTCGATGACAAGAGATCCCATGACCGCCGCTTCAAGACTTGTCGGCGCACAGGCGGACGCTATGAGAACCGCCGCCGCCAACGAAAACGGAGCTTTTACCGGCTTTATGGGTATGGGCATGGCGATGAATCAGGGCGGAATGAACGCGCAGAATCTTTACGCCATGGGTCAGCAGATGCAGCAGCAACAGCCTGCACAGCCCACACCGCAGCCTGCGCCCGCCGCCGACAGCTGGAAATGCTCGTGCGGCAACACGGCAACCGGAAACTTCTGTCCGAACTGCGGAAGCAAAAAGCCGGAACCGAAGCCTGCCGCGGACAGCTGGAAGTGCTCATGCGGAGCCACCGTAAACGGAAAATTCTGTACCGAGTGCGGCTCACCGAAGCCGGCACAGCAAGAGGGCTGGACCTGTCAATGCGGTGCGGTCAACCAAGGCAAGTTCTGTATGGAATGCGGCGCAAGGAAACCGGCCAACGCTCCGCTTTACCGCTGTGACAAATGCGGTTGGCAGCCCGAAGACCCGAAAAATCCGCCGAAATTCTGTCCGGAATGCGGCGATATATTTGATGATAACGATATGAAATAATCAAAGGAGGATTTTACCATGGGACTTTTCGACAAAAAATTCTGTGACATCTGCGGAGAAAAAATCGGTCTTTTGGGCAACCGGAAGCTTGAAGACGGCAATATGTGCAAGGACTGCGCCAGAAAGCTTTCGCCTTTTTTCAGCGACAGAAGACGTTCAACCATCGAGGAAATCAAAAAACAGCTTGCATACCGTGAACAGAACAAGCTGGGTCTGGCTTCCTTCCGTCCGACAATGATCTTCGGTGAGGATAAGAAGATTTATGTTGATACCGTAAACGGTGCTTTTGTTGTCTCCCGCCTTTCTCCCGGCTCGTGGAGTGAGGAAAACCCGGATATCATTCCGCTTTCACAGCTTGTTTCCTGCAATCTTAATATCCGCGAGGACAGAGACGAGCTGTACACCCAGGGCAAGGACGGAGAACGGGTCAGCTACAATCCGCCGCGATATGAGTTCTATTATGACTTCGACCTTGAATTCAAGGTAAACAATCCCTACTTCGATGAATTTACGGTTCAGCTCAACGACACCAGAGTCAAGGACGTCGGCACGGCGGAATATCACCGCTTCCAGCAGATGGCGATGGAAGTTCAAAGCTGCCTGATGCCGGGAAGAACCGGCGGTATGGGCGGTTATGCACCGCAGAATGCCTATGCGCAGCCGAATGCTTACGCTCAGCCGCAGAACGCCTATGCTCAGCCGAACGCTTATGCGCAACCGCAGAACGCCTATGCTCAGCCGAACGCTTATGCGCAACCGCAAAACGCTTACGCTCAGCCAAACGCTTATGCTCAGCCGCAGAACGCCTACGCTCAGCCGAACGCTTATGCACAGCAAAACACTTACGGCCAAACGAACGCTTACGGTGCGGCAGGCGGTTATGTGCATCAGCAGGCACAACCCGTATCTCAGCCGAGAGCCGTCCGCTGTGACAAATGCGGCTGGCAGCCGCAAACCGGAGAAAATGTACCCAAGTTCTGCCCGAACTGCGGCGACCCGTTCGACCAGAACGATATCATCTGAAAAGGAGCTGAGAACCGTGTCAACCGTATTGGAACACAAATGCCCCTGCTGCGGCGGCGCCGTTGAGTTTGACAGCGGAACACAAAAAATTAAGTGTCCTTATTGTGACACCGAATTTGATCCCGTTGCTTTTGAACAAGCGGAAAATGCCCAAAAAGGCGAGGACGCCATCAACTGGCAGTCCGAGGGAACGGAATGGAAAGACGGGGAGTCCGACTCGATGTCGGTTTATGTCTGCAACTCCTGCGGCGGCGAAATTGTCTGTGACAACACGACCTGTGCCACAAGCTGTCCGTACTGCGGAAATCCCGTTGCGTTCGCCGGCAATCTTTCGGGTGCGCTTCGTCCCGATGTGATCATTCCCTTCAAGCTCAACAAAAAAGCGGCCAAGGCGGCGCTTGAGAAACACGTTCACTCCAATAAATTCGTCCCGAAGATCTTTCAGGATAAAAACCATATCGACGAGATCAAGGGCGTCTATGTCCCCCATTGGCTTTTCACCTGTGATTCCGACACGAACGGAGAGTTCGAAGCGAGCACCACCCGCCACTGGAGCGACAGCAACTACCGTTACACCGAAAAGACTTTTTACCGGGTCAACACGGGCGGACACATGCATTTTTCGGACATTCCCGTTGACGGTTCCAAAAAGATGGACGATGATCTGATGGAATCCATTGAGCCGTTTGACCTTTCCGACGGCGTGGACTTCAGCACGGCCTATCTTGCGGGCTATCTTGCGGATAAGTACGACGTCGGTCTTGAGGAGAGTATTCCGAGGGCGAACGAACGGATCCGTCAGAGCGCTTGTGAAGCGCTGCAAAGAACCGTCATCGGCTATGACATGGTAACACCGAGAGATATTCAGCTTCACATCGCAAACGGTCAGTACAAATATGCGCTGTATCCCGTCTGGATT
>JBJFHV010000036.1:0-4029 GCA_051894015.1 Acutalibacteraceae bacterium
AATCCGGCATCATTTGTGCACTATGCCGAACGCCTTGAGTTTTTAGAGGTTGCCTGAAATAAAACGAAAGGGGTTCGTACCGTGCTTGGTGTTTTTCGGGCAGTATGCGGTACGGCACGGATTTTTCAAATGATCTGGTGTGTTGACGACGATAAAACGATTCGTGGTATTGAAGTATATACGCTGACGCAAACCGGATTTCGGGCAAAAGGTTTTTCCGACGGTCTTTCCGTTTTGGAAGCTCTGCGCTCGGAAAAGCCTGAGCTTATCGTACTTGATATTATGCTTCCGGGAAAAGACGGCGTTGAGGTCTTAAAGGAAATACGCTCCAATCCAAGCACACGGAAAATCCCGGTCATTATGGCAACCGCCAAAGGAACCGAAATGGACAAAATTCAAGGGCTTGACGCCGGAGCAGACGATTATCTTGTCAAACCGTTCGGCGTAATGGAAATGGTGTCAAGAATCAAAGCCGTCTTAAGAAGATGCGAAAGCACTTCGCAGGACGATACGCTTTCCTGCGGCGATATAACATTCAGCGAAAAGACACATCTTGTTACCGTGAACGGAGAAAAGGTTTCGCTGACCTTTAAAGAGTTTGAAATACTGGGGCTGTTTATGAAAAATCCGGGAATCGTATTCTCACGGGATAAGCTGTTATCCGAAATCTGGGGGATTGACTATCTCGGGGAATCCAGAACGGTCGATATGCACATTAAAACATTACGGCAGAAATTAGGTTCAGCCGGAGCCTGTATTCAGACCGTTGTCGGCGTAGGATACCGTATGGAGGCCAATCAATGAGGAAGAAAATTTTTCGCTCCGAAATCGCCGTCGCCATGGCGGTACTTCTTGTCAGCCTTTTGGTTGCAGGAAGTTTTTTGTATAGCTATTTCAACAAAACGCAATCCGTTCAGCTGAAAGAAGAACTGAATCTTGTTTCCGGAATCGTTGACGAATACGGCGAAGATTATTTGCAGAAGCTTGATTCCGATGTTTTTAGATTTACATTGGTTGCACAAGACGGTACAGTGCTTTTTGATACAAAAGCCGATCCTGCTGAGATGGGCAATCATCTTGATCGGGAGGAAATCAAAGAAGCTCTTCTGAACGGTCAGGGCAGTAGCGCAAGATACTCTCCGACGCTTGCAGAAAAAAACTTTTACGAAGCTGTCAAACTTGAAAACGGAAATATCTTGCGTATCGGTGTTTCACAAGTATCAATCGGCACATTGGCAGCCGAAATGTTTCCGTCAATTATTGCGATTATCCTCACAGCGGTCATGATTGCCTTTTTGCTGTCAAGAAAAATGGCAAAAAGCATTGTAAAACCCCTTTACGAAACCGATCTTGACAGTCCGTCGGAATGTGATGTGTATGAAGAATTGACTCCTTTTTTGAAAAAAATCAACAAACAGCACAAACAAATCAAAGCGCAGATGCTGGAGTTGAAGCGACGCTCCGATGAGTTTGAACAGATCACCTCCTGTATGAACGAGGGGCTTGTTATTCTTGACAAGAACGGGCTGATTCTGAGCATGAACGGAGCGGCGAGAAAACTTTTTAACATTCAGGAACCGTCGGTCGGAAAAGATTTTATGACGGTTGACCGTGATGAAACCATGACCGAAGCGGTAATTGATGCACTGAACGGAAAGCAACACAATTTTTGCCGGGAGCAGAACGCAAGTGAATATCGGTTTATCGTCAACGGTACCGAGTCAGGCGGAAAAATACTCGGTGTTGTCATTCTTTGTATTGATATAACCGAATCGGTTTTTGCAGAACGAAACCGAAAGGAATTTACGGCAAACGTATCGCACGAATTAAAGACACCGCTTCAGTCTATCATCGGAAGTGCAGAGCTTTTGGAAAACGGCATGGTCAAGCCGGAAGATACCAAAGAATTCATCGGCAATATCAGAAAAGAGGCGTTACGCCTTGTCTTGCTGATTGATGATATTATCCGACTTTCTCAGCTTGACGAAGGCGGAAAGCCCGCCACGGAACCGGTTGATATTTACGAGGTTGCCGGTGAAGTCCTTGACGCCCTCACCCCATCGGCGGATAAACAAAAAATAAAGCTGGAACTTGACGGTGAACATTGTCAGATAAACAGTATCGGACGGTATATTTATGAGATTATTTACAATCTTTGTGACAACGCCATACGCTATAACAAGCCATGCGGCAAAGTGACGGTTATGCTGAAAAAAAGCGGCGAAAGCGTTAGTGTTCAAGTCAGCGACACCGGAATCGGCATACCTCCCGAGCATCAGTCCCGTGTATTTGAGCGATTTTATCGTGTCGATAAAAGTCACTCAAAAGAAACCGGCGGCACCGGTTTGGGTCTTTCAATCGTAAAACATGCTGTTTCCTATCTCGGTGGCACCATTCTGTTAGAAAGTACTGTCGGAGTGGGAACAACGGTTTTGATTACATTTCCGGATTCAGACGTAAACATCTGAAATAGAATATCTGATAAATATCTTCCGCACCGTCACAAGACTATTGCCGCCGAAAGATGAAAAAGACACCCCCGAAGAATGTCGCTCGTTTGAGAGAGCTGATTCTTCGGGGGTTACGCTTAAATCAGATGTTTACACCATTGGGATTATTCATTCTATCAATAATGTGCCTCACCGCAGGCGCAGACTTTATTGGTTCCGAAAATCTTATAGAAAAACCGCAGAATCTTCCAGATAAAGCCCATGAAGCCGGTTGCATGACAGATACAGGTGCAGTCCTCGCCCGTGTCGTCTTTCGTTATCGTAATGCCGCAATCGTCGCAGAGACCGTCCGCGTTTGCGTCGTGATGTCCCGTTGCCGCAATTACTTCGTGACCGCTCAGGTATTGCTTGCAGTCGGGGCAATAGACACCGGCGGTAAAGCCGCTTTCGGTGCAAGTTGCGGGAACTTCTTCCGATTCATATCGGTTCGGGTGATTGGTTGCGGGAATCACCTTGGTCTGTTTGTCGCCGCAGACCTCGCAGACTGAGGTCTCACTGCCGTTTTCCGTGCAGGTTGCCGGAACGGTCGTTGTCTTGTATGTATGCGCTGTCTTTTCAATCGGTTCGGTTCCGATAACCACGTCGCAAACGGTACAGGTATAGGTCTTTTCACCCTCTGCGCTGCAAGTCGGCTGTTTCGTTACAACGCCACCGTCGCTTGTGTGACCGGTCGCAGGGGTAAGGACATAGGTGCTGTAATCGCAGTTCAGGCACTTTTCATACGCTTCATAGCCGTCCTCGGTGCAGGTCGGATTTTTTGCCGCGACAGTTACTGTTCTGTGTGCCGTCGGAGCAATTGTAATGCTTTCTTTTACTACTTCGCCGCAAATCGAGCACTTTGTTTCGGCTGTTTTTCCCTCGCTTGTGCAGGTTGCCGCAACGGCGGGTGAGGAAATGTATTCCTCATGGTCACAGCCCTTGACGTCGGTCTTCCGGCTTTCTTTTGCGCCGCAGGACGCACAGGTGCGGACTTCAAGACCGTTATGGGTGTCGTCCGATGTGACAACGGTCTGCCATTCACCGTAATTATGTTCGGTGTTCGCCGCTGAAAGAGCGTTGCCCATTGCCGTCCGGATGTTATTGATTGTCACACATTCCCAGTCAACGAAAGCGCCCTCATGGGAATTCCAGATTTTGTTGATTCCGTCGGAATTGTACTTGGCAAGGAATTTGTTGAGATAGGTTGTGTACTCGTCTTCGCCCAAAAACTCTTTGACCAGCTGAAGATAGTCGAAATCGTCCATACCGCTTGCGATATGCTTCAGGCGAAGAGATGCAATCGGGGTTGCCGGGTCAAGACCGAGAGAAGCGCCCGAGTAAACGAAAATACCGTCGCCGTTGCCGGTTGAGGGGTAAGAATTACCCGGTACGGAGTTGTTCTCAAAGACATCATATACATTTCCGGTTTTGTCATACGGAACAAAGGCGCAGTTCCAATGAAGCATTCCGTCGGAATTGAGCGCCGCCGCCTGCCACTGCAACGCACGGGCAAAAACGCCCTTTGCACTCTTGCCGTATG
>JBJFHV010000037.1:0-4029 GCA_051894015.1 Acutalibacteraceae bacterium
TATAGCTACCTAAATGGCCAAAACGCACCCATGTCCAATTACAAGGAATTTCATACGGAATCTCGTCCTCGGCAATCTCCGGCAGGGGCTTTTCTTTTTTGATTTTGCCCTCTTTGATGAGTTTCTGTTTTTCTGCCTGAATCTGCTGAAACAATTCTTCGCCGGTACCTTCTTTGGGAATTTGGGGAACCAGTTTTCCCTGAATGGCTAACTGCAAAATACTGCTTTTCAATTCCTGCGGTGTCATTCCTGCCCACCTCCAAGAATGGCGGTAATGTCAGCCAGCACCCGGTCTATTTCTGCGTTCAGAGAAGCACGTTCCTCCTGATACCGCTGAATCAAGTCCATCGGGTCAAGAATTTCTTCCTCAATATGAGGATAGCCGCATTGATCGAGATTGTAGCCTAACTCCTCGGCAAGCTGCTGTACGGTAAATTTTTTCGCTTTATCAAAGCCGTCCACCGTGATTTCCTGCCGGTTGTTCCACCATTCGATAACCGGCTCAAAATGTTCAAGCTTCATCGGCTTGGTTTTGGAAAAATGCTTGTACCCCTCCGGCATATCTAAGCGGTAAAACCATGTTTCTTCGGTAGGTTTCGTGCGGTCAAAAAACAAAATGTTGGTCGTAATCGATGTATAGGGAGAAAAGACGCTGCCCGGCATACGGATTACGGTATGTAAATTAAACTCGGAAAGCAGTTTCTTTTTGATGTTTATCTTCGCATTATCTGTGCCGAACAGGAAGCCATCGGGCAGGATAACTGCGGCACGCCCGTTCTTTTTGAGGCGGTACATAATCACCGACATAAACAGGTCAGCGGTTTCACTGCTTGCAAGGTCAGAGGGGAAATGATTCTTCACTTCCGCCTTTTCCGAACCGCCGTAAGGAGGATTCATCAGAATCACATCAAACTGGTCGTCCTCGGTATAGTCCAATACATCGTGAACAAGGGAGTTGCCGTGAAATACCTGCGGAACATCCAAATCATGCAAAAGCATATTGGTAATACAGAGCATATACGGGAACTGTTTTTTCTCGATTCCGTAAATGGAATTGCCGTATGCTTCCCTATCCTCAGTAGTTTCAACCTGCTTGTCCAGCTCTTTCAGCCAGCTTGTGATAAATCCACCGGTACCGCAGGCGAAGTCTGCCATTTTCTCGCCGATTTTGGGTTCAATCATCTTTGCCATAAAATCGGTTACGGCACGGGGCGTATAAAACTCACCGGCAGAGCCTGCGCTTTGCAGTTCTTTCAGAATGGATTCATAAATCTCGCCGAAAGCGTGGCTTTCCTCATAGTCAGAAAGGTCAAGTTCGTCAATGACATTGATGACTTGACGAAGCAGGACACCGTCCTTCATATAGTTATTGGCATCGGCAAAGGTGGTTTGCACAATAGCCTTTTTGATGGGTGTAGCTGCGGTAACGGGCAGATTTTTGAGAGTGGGGAACAGCGTGTTGTTCACAAAATCAAGCAGTCTGTCTCCTGTCATAGCAGAGCCGGAACGGTCGTCTGCCGCCCAATTTGACCAACGGCATTCTTCGGGAATAATGGAAACATAGTTGTCATCGTCCCACTGCCAGTCCTGTTCTTTTGCATCATATACTTTCAGAAAGAGCATCCATGCAATCTGCTCAATCCGCTGGGCATCACCGTTGATACCGGCGTCATTCCGCATAATGTCACGAAGTCTTTTTACAAATCCTGATAAATTGCTCATAGTTTTATACCTCATTACAGACCATATCGATCAAACATTTCTTTCGCTCTTTCTTCTGTAAACAACCATTCATCAGGCAGCTTATCCACCGTGCCGTATGCCGCTGCCATTGGACCCCATTCATGATTTTCGTATAGAATGGTATCTCCTCGGCCGCCTGCTTCTTTACACAACACATCCGCAATCTCTTTTGGAGAAGCAAGATACATTCTCGGCATTTGGAAGTCTGATGTGTTTTTAAATTGCACCAAACAGAAGATGGTCTTTTTATGATGACGGCTTAACCATTCTTCGGCTGCTTCGTGATAAGTGCGGCCTTTTTTCAGACTTTGTGTCAACCCCCAACTTCCGTCCTGACTTCCTTTTACTGATATTTTCAGCATTTTTTCGCCATCAACCGCAATCAAATCATACTCAGGTTGATTGGCACCGTATTGAACTGATACATCATATTTTAATCTTGCAAATTGTCCGGCAGCAAAAGCTTCCGCTGCAACTCCAACGTGCCACGATGTCATTTTACTCATACATTAACCCGCCCTATATAGTTCTTGTTCCAGTGCTCTTACCGCTTGTATATAGCCCGCTTTACCGCCGAAATAGGTGGCGATTTTTGAGGGCTTTCCGAATTTCTTAAAAGGATCAAGCTGAAGAACTTCGGTCTTTTCAATTTCATAAATGCCGGTGTTCATATATTTGTCGAGAAGAGCTTCCAATACCTCTCTTGCCACACCGCTGTATCTGCTGAGAAAATCACGCTTTTTCACATTGTTTGCTCTCTCCCGGCGGGTAAGCGGCTTTTGGTCAAAAGCAACATGACAAATGAAATCAAAATCGTCAACATCGGTCATGCCTTGCTCCTCTTTCATTTTTTCAAGATCGATGCCTTGTTCATTCAGTAAATTCCGGATGACCTCTTTCCTTTGTTCACAAGACCACTGCAAAATGAAGTTATCAAGAGAAGCATATTTGCCGAGAATGTTGGACTTTGTATAGTCTATGATGCTTTCCTGTCGAAGGAGTTTTCCTTGAGCATCATAAACTTCAACCCTTTTTCCGATGATGTGCACTTCACAGCCGTTTTCGTCTACAACATATTTATCAACAGTCGGCGCCGGCGAAACAGACCCGTTTCCCCCGCCGGGCTCGTCCGTCCTTGGTGTCGGCTGATGTTCCGGATCAAAACCGTCAACCATCTCAATCGGTCCATCCCAATCGGGATCGGAAAACAGTCTTGTCACATTACGGAAGTCCATGACAACAAAATGGTTTTTGCCTTCCTTTTCACGCAAACGGGTGCCTCGACCGATAATCTGCTTAAATTCCGTCATAGAGTTGATCATTTCATCAAGTACGATCAGCTTCGTCATTTTGCAATCCGCCCCGGTAGAAAGAAGCTTTGAAGTTGTTGCGATAACCGGGTAAGGAGCTGATACGGAAATAAAGTAATCGAGCTTGCTCTTTCCGTAAGTGTCCGAGCCTGTGATTCGAACCACATAATCGGGATTCTGCTTAACCATATCGGCATTAAGGTTATTCAACGCAATACGCATACGCTCTGCATGGTCTTCGGTAGCGCAGAACACAATGGTTTTCTGCATTCTGTCGGTACTTTTGAGATATTCGGTTATTTCCTTTGCGACCTCATAGGTGCGGTCTTCGAGAATGATATTGTAATCAAAATCGCTGTTGGTATAAATACGGTCTTCGATTTCATTTCCGAATTTATCACGCTGACCTTTGCAGGGCCGCCAACCGTCTGAAATATCGGTTTGGATATTGATAACCTTGAAAGGAGCAAGAAAGCCGTCTTCAATACCTTCACGCAAACTGTAAGTATATACAGGCTCGCCGAAGTAATCAATGTTGGAAATATATTTGGTTTCTTTCGGCGTTGCGGTCATACCGATTTGTGTGGCAGAAGAAAAATAATCAAGAATTTTACGCCAGTTGCTGTCTTTCTTTGCCGAGCCTCTGTGACACTCGTCAACGATGATAAGGTCAAAGAAATCTTTATTAAAAAGCTTGGCAAAACGTGCAACGGCTTCTTCACCGCTGTCTTCCTCTTCGTTTTCTTCGTTGCCTGCAAGTTGTTGATAAAGAGAAAAATATACCTCATGCGAAGTTATAGTAACGGGATCGTCTTTTGCAAAATTGATCTTATGAATCGTCTTTTCAAGAGGAGAGAAATCCTGCTGAATGGACTGATCCACAAGGATATTGCGGTCTGCCAAATACAGAACTTTCTTTTTGAGCCCGCTTTTTAAAAGGCGGTAAACAATCTGAAATGCCGTATAGGTTTTGCCT
>JBJFHV010000038.1:0-3982 GCA_051894015.1 Acutalibacteraceae bacterium
AGCCGGCTGACCTTGTAATACTGCGCATCGCTACGGCTTTCGGCGCCTTTCACCGCAACCGTGCGGTAACTGAGCTGTCCGGCATAAAGGGCGGCGCAGTCATGAAAGCTCTTGTTCTTCTGCCGGTCATAAAACAGCCTGCCCATGTCGATATCCGCCAACAGCAGATAGTCCGAATCAATATAGTCTGTGTTTTCTGCTGTAATGATCCCGTTTTCGCAAACAAGACTGTGACCGGAAAAAATCAGGTCAGTCGTGGATTCCTTCATGCCGGCACTGACATAAACATAGCCGCAAAGCAGGCTTGCCGACTGCTGACAGACAAGCTGACGGCGATACTGCCTCTTGGAAATCGTTTCGTTCGAGGCGGAGATATTGACGATAAGGTTTGCGCCTTTTAACGCCGAAAATGTGCTCGGCGCTAGCGGCGTCCAGAGATCCTCGCAGATCTCAATGCCGAGCCGGATCCCGTCTCCGAGGTCAAAAATCAGATCTGTTCCGACCGGCACGGCTCTTTCACTGTCGGAAATTCCGAGTTCCCTGAGCGACGCTTCTTTCACATCGCATTCGGCACCCGAACAAAACCATCGTTTTTCATAAAACTCTCCCGTAACAGGCAGGAATGTCTTCGGAACAATACCCAGAACTTCACCCTGACTGATAACAAAAGCGCAGTTATAAAGCTGACCGTTCAGTCTTGCCGGTGCACCGACCACAACAGCCGCTTTCACTTCCCGGCTTTTTCGGGCAATTTTGCCGATGGCCGACGCCGCCTCGTCCAGGAGCGTTTTCTGATTAAACAGATCCTGACAGGTATAACCCGTTACGGCAAGTTCGGGAAAGCAGATCAGCGACGCTGCGGTATCTTTCGCCTCATCGAGCTTTTCCGTTATTTTTTGCGTGTTGAATTCAACATTGGCAACGCCGACATCCGGTACGGCGCAGGCAACGGTTATAAAATCAAACATCGGTTTCCCCCGTTCAATCATTTCGGATAGAAAAAATTTCTATCCCATTATACAATTCTTTTAAGGTTATTTCAAGTATAAAAGCGCAGAATATATTGTATTGTTGATGTCAGAGGCAAAGGTTGGTGAAAACATGAAAAAAATTCTTCCGGCTTTATTATGTGCATTATTCGTCTTTTCGGCGTGCACATTTTTTTCGTCCGCCGAAAGCGAACCGCATACCGCCGAAAGCACCGTCACTGAACCTGAAGAAATCATTATTGATAAAGTCAATTCAATCCGAGTACAAAGCGCCGACAGCCAGAGCATCACGCTGCAATGGAACGCAGTCGGGAATGCCGACGGGTACAAAGTATATTTCAAAGCCGATAATGCTAAAAAGTACACTTCGGCAGGCACAGTTATAACTCCGTCGGTCGTCATTGACTCCTTAACCAGCGGCTCAGTATATTCTTTCAGGATCAAAGCTTTCCGATATAATGAAAAGCAAAAGCCCGAATACGGCGACCTCAGCGACGAATTTAAAACCGTCACGGCGCCGAAAAAAGTAAAAAATATTGTTACTTCCACCATATCCGACAGCAGTATCACGCTGTCCTGGTCTGCTTCGGCCGGTGCAACCCATTACGAAATCAGCTATTTCAGCCGCGAAGAGAACAAGTTTATCGTTCATGCTGTCGTTTCGGGCCAGACGTCTTTTGAAGTTGCCGGTCTTTCACCGGCAAGCGTTTACACATTCCGGATCCGGGCGGTAAAAGTCTTTGAAAATCAGGAAGCCTTTTCTGTTTATTCCGACGATTACAGCGAATTTACGGACAAAAACGGAACACCGTACACAAAAGCGCAGATTGCAAGACGGTACAACAGCATAATAAACACCCTGAAAGAGAAAAAATCTCTGAAAGCCGAATACAGCAAAACTGTCTCGACCTATGTTTTAGACTGTTCTTACGACTCGCTTACCAGCACCTGCAAAAACATTATGAATCTTTTCGACGGAAAGATGAAAAAATCTCTTACTTTCCAAAACGGCTCTGCCGACGGATACACGGTAAACTCATTTATTGAGCCTTACGATCAAAAAGCCCGTCTGAAAGGAAACGACATTTTATCCTTCAGCTACCAAAAAACCAAAGACGGTACAGAGTATTCTATCAAGCTGAAAAGTGAAAGTGCCGGTTACAAGAACAAAACGACCGAAAAACCAAAAAGCAACAAAACAGTTGCCGACACGGTTAAGCTTGAGACGCTAAAAATCACACCTTTAAAAATCAAGTCCGCCACACAGATTTATGACGGCGTACAGATCAATCTGACTTTATCAAGCGACCAAAAGAAACAGACGCTCACGCTGACCAACCCTGTTCTGGTGAGTGCCGACTGCAAAGTTTCAACGGTTTCGTTCAAAGTCAATACGATGTACGAAATCAATGAAAAATATGTTTTCGGGTTATAACCACTGTCCTAAGGGGCATGATTAAATCTTCACGCCCCCTTTCTCGTCATTTTTCATGATTTTTTTCGACAGAGCAGGTGTATTTTCTTCAAAAAAATCAGTTGTAGTCTATTGAAACAAGGCGAATAATTTGATATTATATTGGGTGGTACAAGCATAAGAACCTCTTATGATGACTAAACGAAAATCCGAAAGGAGAACTACACATGAATTATTCACATGAAGTTGAACAGATGTGCGTGGTCAGAAAAGGACCGCACCATGGCCCGGCTCCCATTCCCGAAGAGGGCAAATGGGTCAAGGCTTACGAAATCAAGGACATCTCCGGCTTTTCACACGGTGTCGGCTGGTGTGCTCCGCAGCAGGGTACCTGCAAGCTTTCCCTCAACATCAAAAACGGTATCGTTGAAGAAGCACTTGTTGAGACCATCGGCTGTTCGGGCATGACCCACTCTGCCGCTATGGCCGCTGAAATTCTTCCGGGCAAAACGCTTCTTGAGTGCCTGAACACAGACCTTGTCTGCGACGCAATCAACGTAGCGATGAGAGAAATCTTCCTTCAGCTCGTTTACGGCCGTTCCCAGTCCGCATTCTCAGAGGACGGACTTCTTGTCGGTGCCGCTCTTGAAGACCTCGGTAAGGGACTTCGCTCTCAGGTCGGCACCATGTTCTCAACGAACAAGAAGGGTGTCCGTTACCTTGAAATGGCTGAGGGCTATGTTACAAGAATGGCTCTTGACGAAAACGACGAAGTTATCGGCTATGAGTTCATCAGACTCGGCAAGATGCTTGAGGATATCCGTCACGGCACAAGCGCTGACGAAGCTCTCAAGAAGAACACCGGACATTACGGACGCTTCGATGATGCTGCAAAGTACATCGATCCGCGTGAAGAATAATACCGCAAAGGAGGACATCATCAATGGCTAACAATGTACAGTTCGAAGGCAAAGAAAGAAGAATGGCTAAAATCGAAGCCTGCCTTAATGAGTACGGTATTGCTTCACTGGAAGACGCCCGTGACCTCTGCCTTTCCAAGGGAATCGACGTTGAATCAATCGTAAAGGGCGTTCAGCCCATCGCATTCGAAAACGCTGTATGGGCTTACACTCTCGGCGTTGCACTTGCAATCAAATCCGGCGTTACCGCCGCTTCCGATGCCGCCGCAACCATCGGCAAGGGACTTCAGGCTTTCTGCATTCCCGGCTCGGTTGCTGAGCAGAGAAACGTAGGCCTCGGCCACGGCAATCTCGGCGCAATGCTTCTTAAAGAAGAGACAAAGTGCTTTGCATTCCTTGCCGGCCACGAATCCTTCGCAGCAGCCGAAGGTGCTATCGGTATTGCAAGAACCGCAAACAAGGTTCGTAAAGAACCCTTAAGAGTAATCCTCAACGGTCTCGGCAAGGACGCCGCTATGATTATCTCGAGAATCAACGGCTTCACCTATGTTCAGACCGATTACGACTTCTTCACCGGCGAGCTGAAGGTTGTCAAAGAGACTCCGTACTCAGACGGCGAAAGAGCTCTCGTTCGCTGCTACGGCGCAAACGACGTTCTT
>JBJFHV010000039.1:0-3976 GCA_051894015.1 Acutalibacteraceae bacterium
TTGATGTGTTATAAAGATAAACTCTGTAACCGGTTGCTCCGGGTACTGCTTTCCATGCGATTTTGATGGCTGAAGAATTGGTCGCCGTAGCAATTTTACTTGTCACACCGGGAAGAATTGTGAAATACAATGTTTTGCTTGCGCTGTATCCGTTTTCTTTCACACCTTTTATTGTAAACGAAGCCGTCCCGATCTTTGTGTTATTCTGATAGGCAACCGTATAATGGGTACCGGCTTTCAGCGTCTTTTTTCCGTCCTTCACGGTAACGGTCGGTGTGATCGGCTTCCCGGTATACACCTGAGACGAAACACTGCTTACGGTAAGCGAATCAACCGAAGTCGTTTCAAGCGGCGGAATAAACTTCGTATCAGTCTCCGTATTGCACATCGTACACGTTGCCGCCATACAGCCCTCGGAAGTATAGGTCGGCTTTGTCAGCCACTCCCATTCACCGAACGTGTGCGGAATCTTTTCGATTGCTTCGGTATAAGATTCGCCGCACACACATGAATATGTCGTAATACCGGTCTGCTGACAGGTCGGTTCTCTTGTGACCGATGCAGTATAATAATGATCGTGTTCGCCGTCAATCTTCAGGATCGGAAGATCATCTTCAAGGAACGTCCAATAGGCTTCATCAAACTCAAGAAGATCTTTGAAGTATTCTTTATGATTGACACTGGTTTTTATCATGATGTTCGATCCGGGAGACATTTCAACATAGCCTTCCAGCCTGTTATTAGGCTGGAGTCTGAAACCGAATCCTTTTAAACTGTTCTCTTCAGGATAATATGATTGTGACCAATAAGTATTACCAAAAACTCTCACCAAATTAGTATATACCCATTCGTCAGCATATTCCTGAAAACTGTTCGCCATTTTACCCTGCCAGAAATTCTCTTCTTTTTTCACAGTTCCGGCTCTGTCCACGGTAACATCAACCTTGCAAAGAAGATTCCGGTAACTCGCTTTTCCGTAAATAACGCCAATCGCACCCGCAAAACCGCCGACATCCTGATTGCCTTTTTCTGACTTTGAAGTCACGATACCGACAGCGTAGCAATTGCTGATATCGATATTACTGACCGCTCTACCCGCACTGCCGCAAAACCCCCCTGCATAATGAAGATAGCTGAATCCTTGATTTTCAAGCTCTTCATTGCCGATATATCCGCTGTTTTCTGACTTTACCGTACCGTTAAAGCTGCAGCAGGACACACGGACACCGCCGCCTACATTGCCGACAAATCCGCCGGCTTCAACGGCTCTTCCGGCTTTTGCTGATACGGTTCCCGTTACTTTTGAATTGAGTATCGTTGAACCATTGACGCCGCCGGCTAAGCCGCCGCAGGTCAGGCTCATTGCACTTGTAACATCAATATTGATATCTTCAATTGTGCAATTACTGATATTGCCCTTACAATAACCGACTAAGCATCCGATGTCAAATTCGGAACCCATTCCGTTTGCAGCCTGCCACCCACTTTGGGAACTGTCAAAACAGATAACAGAATTTTTTAAAATAAGGTTTTTTATAGTTCACATGTTCATACCAAAAAGACCATATTGGTAGACATCTTCATAGTCGTTTAAAATCTTCATATTCGTAATTGTGTGACCCGTTGCGTCAAACACTCCGAAAAAGCCGGTATCAGATACAAAGGAGCTTCCGTTTCCGGTAATAGAGCCAATCGGAGCCCAACAATGAGCAGATAAATCGATATTGCTTGTAAGCACATAGCAAGCGGAATTATAGTTTTTATCCTCTTTGTTTGTGAGCTTCGCAAGCAGGGCAAGTTCCTCGGCCGAACCGATCCGGTACGGATCCTCCTGTGTGCCGGTCCCGGACGAGAAGGACCCCGCCACATAATCTGTCCACAGATCAGGCTCAGAATCTTCAACAGCCGAAACGCCCATAAAACAGCTCATTATCAAACCGATTACGGCAAGTAAAGAAACAAGCAAACTTTTAATCTTCATCATAAACACCTCTTCCAGATTTCGATTTGCACGATCATTCTGCTTTTGCACAGACTACTATATCTTTAATCAGAACAACCGGCAAAGCGATCCAGCCTAAAAAGATTGACAGTGTAAGTTTAACCAAAACCATAAACCAACCGAGTGAGATGAATACTTTGCTAAGCCATCTCCATCCAAACGGAATCCCGCTGAAAAACACACCGGCTAAGACCGCCATATACATGTCCTCACCCATTCCGACTACAACTGCCGTACTACAGACAAAAGCAACCAGAATGATGATTATATCTTTTATCAATACTTTTCTGCTTTCTTTTTTAGTCATTGACAATCACTTCCTTATAAAATTTTTCGATAAAAGCCGTGATTCTTCGTCACGGCTTTTACCTGTATAAACGGGGATTATTTTACCTTTACACTTTTTGCCGACGAAAAGCTGCCGTAAATCGTCTTGCCTGCAACAACACTGTAAGCTCTTACTTTAAAGGTATAAGTTGAGCCGGTTTTCAGCCCTGTTCTTGTATATTTCAAGGTGCTGCCTCCCTGAACGGCTGCAAGCTTTTTGTAAGTGTTACCCGACTTATAATAAATTTCATAGCCGCTTGCACCCGTCTGCTTTGTCCAGGAAAGCGTAGCTTTTTTATTGCCCGCTGTTACCTTGAGCGTCGGTGTGCCGGGGTTTGTAGTGGCTGTCACCGTCTGATACTCCGATGACCAATAGACCTTTCCGTTCACGGTTGTGTACGCTTTTACGGCAAATTTATAGCTTGTTCCGCTTTTAAGGTTTGTGGCAGTGTAAGACGTGGCGGTTGTTGTTTTCAGAGCAGTATACTTTTTGGTTGATGTGTTATAAAGATAAACTCTGTAACCGGTTGCTCCGGGTACTGCTTTCCACGCTATTTTAATAGCCGAAGAAGAGGCTGCCGTAGCAATCTTGCTTGTCACACCGGGAAGAATCGAATAATACAATGTTTTGCTTCCGCTGTAATTTCCCTTGAACGTAACTTTGACCGCATACTGACCCGGATTCTTTCTTCCGGAAGAATAGGTAACTGTATAATCTGTGTTATTCTTCAACGTATTCTTCTTGCTGTCCTTGACAGTGACGGTGGGCGTTTTCACTTTGCCGTCATACGTATAGGAGGTAGAAGAAAGACTGATTGCGGCAATTTTCGGAATAACGACGGTTTTCGAAATTTCGCCGCAGTTCGTACAGTTTGTAACAAGCTTGCCGTCGTTTGTCATTGTTGCTTTGACGGTTGAGGTCATATAGCTGTGTTCTGTTTTTGATATAACCTTTTGGGCTGTGAGAATCTCACCGCAGACAGAGCACTTTTTGCCCTCGGTCAAGCCGGTTTCGGTACAGGTCGCAGGTACTGCTTTGATGGTCACAATCTGATGTGCGGTTTTATCCGTTGCAGCTTTTGTTCTGCTTAATTCTTCATGGCAGTATTTGCAGTAGACAACACTTTCGTAAGAGCCGGTTGCCGTGCAGGTTGCCTTAACTACGTTTTCCTTTACCGCCGCTGCCGCAATATGGCCGTGAGCAGAACCGTTGTCGGCAATTGTATCCGTCACGTTGCAGCGATCACATTTTGCGGTCTTGGTTCCGTCTTCGGTACAAGTTGCATTCCCGTCGGCAACATAATTTGTGAAGCTGTGGCCGAGAGCGGGAAGCTCAATGTATTCCGTAATAGTCGTTCCGCAGTCTTTACAGACACGGTATGCTTCATAGCCGCTTTCTGTACAGGTCGCGGGCTTTGCCGGATATGAATCATAATCAGAATGGGTACATTTTTCAAAATTCAATGTAATCTGATAGTCGACCCATGTCGGAGCTGATGTAGTGGATTTTGCGGCAACCTTGATATAATAAGTACTTCCGCCGGTCACACGAATGGCATCGCAACTGTTTTCGCTGTCGGTGAAAACAAACGAATTGTTTCCGATGACCACATTATTTACATTGACAACAGAAACCTTCCAGCCGTT
>JBJFHV010000040.1:0-3946 GCA_051894015.1 Acutalibacteraceae bacterium
CTCCTTTCATATCGTTAAATTGAAATGTATCGATATACTGCGTTTTAAGCGAGCCGTGCAGGAAAGTATACGGTTACTTTTCACAGCACGGCTTATCTTTGTCCGAACAGTTCACTTTTGTAAGCTCTTTCAGATATTGAACAGCAACTTCCGAACCCTCACGGGAAATCGAGTAGTGCATCCATTTGCCCTCTTTCCGTCCGACGACAACCCCCGAATCGCAAAGGATTTTCATGTGATGAGAAAGGGTCGGCTGAGTGATATCCAATTCTTCGAGCAGTCGGCAGGCACATTTTTCGCCGGTCGAAAGGAGTTTCAGAATCCGGATACGGTTTTCGTCACAGAACGCTTTGAAAATCACAGCGGTTTTTCTTTCGTCAAGCGCCAAGTCATCATCTCCCATCGAAGTTTGTCAATATTATACCCAACATATAGACGTTTGTCAATGGATTAAGCAAAAAAACATTGCGCATAATCAAACGTCATATGAATATGTGTCAATATACTGATACCATATTGACTTTTTAAGCAATCTAAGATATACTTGAAATCGGAATTCACCCTTAAACTGTCAAGAGTCTAAAATAACAAAAACGAGGAATAAAATGCTTCTTTATAACAACACACCCGATATACTGCTTGTAACCTACGGCAACACAACGACTGTCTGCAAAAGCCGGGAAAGCCTGACGATTGAAGCCCCCGACGGTCTCATAACAATTGAATCGGGAAATCAAAGCAAATCCCTTTTTTCAAGCTTCAAACTGATCAAATATGAAACTTTAACGACAGCACGATATAAGGCTTTGGACATCTGCTGCTACACTGAGTTTGCAACAAAAATAAACGTAACTCATAAGACGAAGAAAATTGTAATCAACAAAAACAATTATTGGCTGTACAATCACATGGTTTTTTCGCTGTATCAGACCGATGAATCGGTCGAGCAGGAATATGATTTTTGTAAAAAATCCGACAAAACAAGGCTAATGCTGTATTCCGCTATCAAAGGTACTATTTACGGTTTGATCTCATCGCTGCTTTTGATTTCGATGCTGTATTGGGCAATCACCGAGTTTGAATGGCTTAGCATACCCGGATTGATATTAGGCATCTGGCTTTTCGTTTCTTACATTCAGTATATCATTGCCTTGCGTAAGATTCTGAATTTTAGAGAAAAAGGGGAAGCAATCATTCAATCAGAACTGAGAAAAATACGAATCAACAAAGTGAAACCGTGGTTTTTCAAAATTGAAAGAATAGAAACAATCATATAAGACATAGGAAAACAAAAGAGAGAAGTCCGGAAAGCTTCTCTCTTAATCTGTTTTATCAGTCCTTCTTATACTTTGCAACAGCCGAAATATAAAGGTCATCGCCGGTGCTGTCCATTACGACAACTGCCGGAAGCTCTTCCACTTCAAGCTTGCGGATCGCTTCGGGGCCTAAGTCATCATAAGCGATCACTTCGCTTGACTTGATGCAGTGGGAAAGAAGTGCGCCTGCTCCGCCGACAGCGGCAAAGTAAACGGCTCCGTTTCTGACAACAGCATCACGAACCTCGTTCGTTCTCTTGCCTTTGCCGATCATACCGCGAAGACCTAAGTCAAGAAGCTGCGGTGCATACGGATCCATTCTGCCCGAGGTGGTCGGACCTGCCGAGCCGATGGGTCTGCCCTCTCTTGCCGGGGAGGGTCCCATGTAGTAAATAACGTTGCCCTCCACGTCAAGCGGAAGCTTTTCACCCTTTGCGAGTGCTTCGCTCATTCTCTTGTGAGCGGCGTCACGGGCGGAATAAATGGTGCCGGTGAGATATACATAGTCACCTGTCTTGAGGCTCTTTGCGTCCTCTTTGCTTAAGGGTACCTTTACAATTTTCTTATCCATAGTATCACCTCATATCTCTCTTACTGCGTGTCTGTTGACGTGGCAGCAGATGTTGACGGCAACGGGCAGGCCGGCAATGTGGGTTGCGTAAGTATTGATGTTGACGGCAAGTGCGGTTGTCTTTCCGCCGAGTCCGCCGGGGCCGATGCCGCTGTTGTTGATTTTTTCAAGCATTTCCTCTTCGAGCTCCTTGACATACGGAATGTCGGAACGGACGGAAACGTCTCTTGTAAGCGCTTTTTTGGCAAGATAAGCACACTTTTCGAATGTGCCGCCGATACCCACGCCGACAACCATCGGCGGGCAGGCGTTCGGGCCTGCATCCTTAACGGCGGTGAGGATTGCGTTCTTGACGCCCTCGATTCCGTCAGCCGGAGTCAGCATGAACATACGGCTCTTGTTTTCACTGCCGAAGCCCTTGGGAGCAACGGTGATTTTCACCTTGTCGCCGGGAACGATCTCGGTGTGAAGAATGGCCGGGGTGTTGTCCTGCGTATTGACACGGATAAGAGGGTCGCCGACAACGGACTTTCTAAGGAAGCCGTCAACATAGCCGCGTCTTACACCCTCGTTAACAGCGTCGAAAACATCGCCGCCGACAAAGTGAACGTCCTGACCGATCTCAAGAAAAACAACCGCCATACCGGTGTCCTGGCAAATCGGAATCATTTCTTTTCCGGCAATCTCAAGGTTTTCGCTTAAGGAATCGAGAACCTTTTTACCGAGGGGAGAAACCTCCTCATCGGTTGCCTTTTTGAGTGCGGCGCACATATCCTTTGAAAGATAGTGAGTCGCTTCGATGCACATCTCTTTGATGTTGTCTGTTAAAAGATTGACATTAACGTCTCTGACCATAACAGTTTTCCTCCGTTATTTTATTTTTTATCCTACAAACAGGCAGATCGCCTGCGAAATGATGACGACTGCAATCAGGGCAATCGGATAGGTGGCAGCATAAGCGGAAGCCACGTCGTCCGTTCCGGCAACGTTGATCAGCGTGCCGAGAGCCGGGGTGCTGGTCATACCGCCGGTGATAGAGCCGAGGTTGTTAAGAAGGCTGAGCTTGAGAACATACTTCGCAAACAGGAAGCCGAGAACCATCGGAACGATTGTCATGATGATGCCGTATACGAAGTAGATCAGCTTGAAGTACTGAACAAACTTTGCACCGCCGGCAACACCTGCGCCGATCAGGAAGAGCATCAGACCGAGCTCACGGAAGATCTCGAGAACTCTTTTTTCAACCTTAACGCTGACAGGTCCGAAATGACCGAAGTGACCGAAAACGAGAGCGGTCAGAAGAGTACCGCCCGTTGTTGTCAGCGAGAACGTTGTACCGTCAAATCCCTTTGAAGAAAGCGGAACACGGATTGCGCCGACAAGAATACCGATGAAAGCGGCAAGGGCAAACGGCATGAAGCCGAACTGATCCATTTCAATAAGCTTGCCCTTGTATTCCTTTTTCTTGGCACCGGTATCAACAACGGCAATCTTAGCTCTTTCCTCGTCCATGTTGGCTTTCAAGAGCTTGGGCATAATCTGAACGAAAAGAACAACACCGATAACGCCGAACAGGTATGCGATACCGTGACCGACGGTAACGGCGTCCTCGTATTCGGGAAGAACGGTCGCCTTCGCCGCCGAGAAAGCCGGCGTACTTGTCAGCGAGCCGGAAAGAAGTCCGACAAGCATCGCAACAAATTCCTTCGGGTCACTTTCGCCGCCGCGTCCGATATAGAAGCAGGCGATACAGGAAAGACCGCCGGCAAGAATGACGATAAGACCTAACAGGATATAGGACTTGTAGTTCTGCTTCAGGTTTTTGAAGAAATTCGGACCTGCGATAAAGCCGACTGAGGTGACGAACAGGATCAGACCGAGATTTTCAACGATTTTCAGCGCATTCGAGCTGATATCGATCACCGTTCCGTCAGACAGGGTCTGCGTAACCGCCGCCTGGAGCGGACCCGAAAAAAGGGCGCCATAAAAAAGGGCAACGATGAAAACGCCGGCCGTACCGAGGCTTACGCCTTTAATTGTGATTCTTCCGAGAGCATAG
>JBJFHV010000041.1:0-3932 GCA_051894015.1 Acutalibacteraceae bacterium
AATTCTTGTGTTTGATTGCCGGCAGGATTACTTAAAGGGGAGGCTTTTATGGAAAATCAGAAAACGACAGGAAAAAGAATCATCAGTTTAATTTTGGCGCTCATCCTTGTATGGTCCGTTTTTCCGACTGCGTTTGCGGAAAGCACGAAAAATCCATATCTTTCGACGATATACGGATCGAAAAAGTATGTTTTGTATAAACAGTCTGTTACCTATCAACAGGCACTGTCTCTTTGCAAACAATACGGAGGTAAGCTTGCGGTTATTACGAATGCAAAGGAGAATGCTGCCGTAAAGTCGCTCGTTTCAGGCTTTGGCGCTTCTTGTTGGATTGACGGAACCGATGAAGTGTCGGAAGGCACCTGGAAGCATTCGGACGGGTCAGCGTTGACCTACTCAAATTGGTCGGCCGGAGAACCGAATGACTTTGGCGGCTGTCAGGACTATGCATGCATAGCCCCGAACGGATACTGGGATGATGCTACAAACGGAAATCCATTGTACGGCTTTGTCTGTGAATACAAGTTTTCTTCCGGCAGTGGCTGGAAGTATGCCAACACGCTCCCGAGCGGTGTGACAAGCGATAAATATACGATTGAATACAGACATATTTATGAAACGCAGGCAACACAGTCGCCCGGCACGGGATGGAAACAGGGCGCTCTCGTAAAAACAGAATATGTCGATAACGGCGGAACATACGAATCGGATTTTGAACTTGCTACCGGCCCTTCGCGTGCGTGTGTCGGCACCTACTATTATCACTTTTGCGCCGCAGGGCGAACCGATGCAAACTATACGTTGACATCTGCTTACTATCATTATGATGCAATCAGTTCCGACAATGTTTATGTTGTCTATTCTCATGCGGATTATGAAAACAGCAATTATATTTTCTATAATCTCAAATTTAACGGAACGGATGACTATGTCTATTGCAGCTCCGGCTTTTCGTGTGACGGAAGCTACGGAACGCACGGCGCGAGAACAAAAGACTGGTATCGGCGGTATATCTATCAGGACAGAACACCGATTGAGTATTATAAATATGCCAAACAGTCGGATTGGACTTCTTCGCGTGACAAGTCAGCCGCTTCCTATTCCGTCCGATATAAGCTGAAATATGATACCACTCCGTCGAAGGTAACCGGACTGAAAGCAAGCTCTGTCACATCGTCAAGTGTGAAGCTGAGCTGGAACAAGGTGTCGCTGATCTCCGGTTATCGGTATTATACCTACAATCCGTCGAGTAAAAAATATACTTATCTCGGAAAAACGACCTCTACATCGGTTTTGGTCAGCGGACTGAAGCCGTCAACGACTTACTATTTTTCGGTAAGAGCGTATACGACGGTCGGCTCAAAAACATACTACGGTCCGTATTCCTCTGCTGTTAAGGTGAAAACCGCTGCTTTAAGCAAAACGCCGGCTAAGGTCAGCGGACTGAAAGCCTCATCTGTTACCGAAACGGACTTCAAATTGAGTTGGAATCGCATTTCAAATATCACGGGATACTATTATTTCTTTTATAATCCTTCAAGCAAAAAATACACCTATATTTCGAAAACAGCCGGAACAACGGCGACGATCAAGAATCTGAAAGAGAATAAGACCTATTATGTTGCGGTTCAGGCGTATTCCGTCATCGGCAAAAAGACCTATTACGGAAAAGTTTCTTCTGCGCTCAAGGTTGTCACCACCAAGAGACCGACTGTTCCGTCGGTGGGTACCATTTCCCTTTCAACTGAGGGCAAACTCACCAACATCAAGATCAGCTGGAAAACCGATAAGCTTTTAACCGGCTACAAGGTTTACAGAAGCACAACCGGTGCAAAGGATTCGTATAAGCTGATTAAAACGATCGAATCGTCGTCAACCGGCTACTATCGTGACAAATCGGTATCGTCGGCTAAGCGGTATTACTACATGGTAAGACCCTACCGGATCGTCCGGTCAAAGACGTATTATGGAAGCTATAGTGCGGCGAAAAGTATTGAGACATATTCGGCAAAATTTGAAGGCTTGAATGTGCGGCATTTGTATTTCAGCTTCATCAATAATGCGGAAGGCTTTGGTCACAGCAAGAATTACGTAATTCCGCTGAAATACTATACCTATATCCTTGGAAATAACGAGTATGCAGAAAATTGCTACAATAAAGAAAAAACGCACGAAGCCGGATTTTGCTACGGAATGTCGGCCGGCAGTGCTATGCTTAATGTGGTGTCATCGGGCGTTTCGGTAAAGAGCTTCAAATCTTCTGCCACCTATCCGAGCGAGCTAAGTGTTTCGGATAAGGGTTCTCTCGGGATGACTGTGGCTGCTTTTCTGGAAATCATGCAGGTTTCTCAGTTTCAACCTACTTTTTTGGAAACAAGAAATCAAAGAATATCGAAGAAGAACACGCTCAGCGATATTGTCCGACTGGCTTCTTCGGTTCCGTATACCGGAAAGCCGATTATTGTTTGTATCTGGTCGAACGATATAGGACACGCTGTTGTTGCATATGGGGCAACCTGGGTTGACAGCCGTACGGTACGGGTGAAGATTTTTGACCCGAACCACAACGGACAGGAACGATACCTTGAAGTCCGGACGGACTCGAACGGAAAGGCAACGACATGGTACTATAAGAGCGATGTAAATTATGGCAGTGACCAGCGAAACGCATATATATCCTACTCAACATATGACGAATCCTATACGGTATGGAAAAACCGCGGAAAGACGAGTACGGTTGCCAGTTCGACCAATATGCTTACTGTTAACAGCAGTAACTTTGAGGTCTATAACAGCGAGAACCGCTGTGTGGCTTCCATGAAGGACGGAAAATTTGAATCCGAAAGAGATATTAGTCTGTACATGCCCATAGGTCAGGCAACTGAAGATACCGTTCTTTATCTTCCGTCCGAAGAAACATATACTGTTATCAACAGGGACGAAAGTGAAGAGAAGTTCGAGTTGAGTATGGTCAATATTGAGCGCAGTGCAGCTGTACAAACGGAAGGTGATACGGTTACTTTTACCGTAAGCGACGATGATGGCAAAAATGAAGTAATTCTTGAGCCGGATAAGAACGAAGCGTACAGTGTTGAAATCCGTTCTTCGGACAAGAAAGAAAATGAAAGTGTCGAGGTTGTCGGAACGGGTGAAGGCAATGCGATTCTGACAGCCCAGAACGACGGCAAGATTGAGCTTGAAAACGTTGAGAATGCGGATGTTTATTTGAATGAAAGCGACACTCCGTTGACCGAAAGAGAACTTGAAACCATTACGGAATAAGATATGGCAAAAGAAGGATACAAAAAGAGGCTTGACGGTTTCAATTACAGCAATGGTGGCGCCTATTTTCTGACAGCTTGTACCGAAAATGCGCAAAAGCTGCTTGGTGAAATTGAAAGAGGAGCGAACGGCGTCCCCGACGTCGCGGCCGAAGAAAAGGCACAAGTAAGACTTTCCGAATATGGTAAAATACTTGACAGAGTGATATGCAGTTTTAATACGGTATATTTTAATCCGCGTATTGTCAAGTATGTTATCATGCCAAATCACTTTCATTTGCTAGTTGTTATAAATCCGGATTTACTGCCTGAAGTTACGGCGACGTCGGGGACGCCGTCGCCTCAGAATGCAACAATCCCTTTTGTCATGTCAACGATTAAGCGATTTTTCCATCGTGAGACAGGAAAAAATATATGGGAGCGATCCTATCGGGATCATATAATCCGGACACAGGAAGATTATAAAAAGATCAGCCGGTATATAGAAGAAAACCCGAGCACATGGGAAAAAGACTGCTATTATGTTCGATGAGAGAAATCACTGTATTTTGATTATGATGCAGCAGCTTTTGCAAAAGCCTTTCAGTAATTTCGCTTAATTAAAAAGATCATATAATAAAAGGTGACACTGTGAAGAACGATGTCACCTTT
>JBJFHV010000042.1:0-3915 GCA_051894015.1 Acutalibacteraceae bacterium
CCGAAGAATAGGAAAGGATATATCCGCTGACGTTTTCCGCCTTGTTCCATTCAACCGTGAACTTATCAAAGCCGGCCGAATCCTCTTTTACGGCAAGACCCGTTACAGGAGACGGCGTTGTCGAAAAATAAAACCAGCCGGAATGCTCTTTGGCAAGGACCTTTTTGGTTCCGTCGAGAGAATAAGCTCTTACGGCAAAGCCGTACTCACAGTTCGGGCTGAGCTTTTCGGCGGTATATTGAACAGAGGTCGTACTTTTGATCAGGGTATATTTTTTTGTGCCCAAGTCATACAAATATACATTATATCCGTCTGCATATGCTGCGGCTTTCCAGGAAAACGCAATGCTGTTTCCTGTACTTGCGCCTCTTGTCATGCCGGTTACTTTTGCCGCATAATTGACTTTGGCGGTGAAAGTAGCGCTCACATCGGCACTGTATGTTGTTTTTCCGATTTTACAATAGGATCTTACCCGATACTTATCCGATGAATAATAAGAGAGATTGCTTACATTATAATAATTTTTGGTTGTGTCTCCCAAAGTCACCCATTTTTTTGTTTTGGTATCGTAGCGGTATACCCGATAAGCGGTTGCGCCCGCCGCCTTGGTCCATACAAGACGGTAGCTGGTGAGTGTCGTTTTGCTTTGTCTTTCAATACTCGCTTTCGCGGGAACAACGGTTACGGTTGTGCTGACGGTTTTTCCGCTTCCGTCCATCGCCTTGCAGGTAATGGTTGCTTTTCCGACCGCTGACGCTTTCATGGTTCCGTCGGAAGCAACGGAAACGACCTTTTCGTTGCTCGAAGAATAAGCAATACGGCGGTCATAAACCACGCTCGGGCTAATCGTAACGCTGATTTTTTGAGATTCACCGACGGCAAGCTTCACGGAAGAGGCGGTTTTGAGCGAGCTGATATAACGATAGCCGAGATTGACTGAATTTTCCGTCTTTATGTATTTTTCAGCCGGACTGCCTTTGACTACATAAGCGGTAACAGCTTTGTTACAGCCGGTAAAAATATTTTTGCCGAAGGTCTTGGCGTTCGCGTAAAAAACAACCGTTTTCAGGTTGGTGCAAAACCAGAATACCGAATCGCCCATCGTGACAAGATTCTTCGGAAGCACCACTTTCGTAAGTGAGGTACATTCATTGAAAACAGCATCACCGATCGTCGTGACAGTTGACGGAAGAGTAACCTTTGTAACCTTTTTGTTCTGCCAGAAAGCATAATCATTGATTTTGGTAACCGTAGCCGAGCCGATCTTAGACGGTACGCTGACCGAGCTTTCGGAGCCGGTATATTCGACAAGCGAGGCGGTTTTTCCGTCTACATCGTAGGTGTAGTTACCGGATTTCACGGTTTTTGCGCTTGCACAAATTGTAAGGGCCGCAAAAAGAGATACGCAAAAAGCCAAAAAGGTCAAAGATTTCAAATAATTCTTTTTCATCGTAAATTGTCCGAGCCGCAGTTGAACGATTTGTGCCAAGCAATGTCAGCGGCAGTTCCTTTCCTTTTTTTATTCTGGCTGATAAAACCCTTGCCGAGAACACGGCATTTTGAAATAAGAATAAATGATACACAGTAATACTATCACTTTTCAAAAGAAAAAACAACTTTATTTTTATGATTGATTTGTAAATTTTTACATTCTGAAGCGTTTTATTATATTGTTCAATAATTTGTAAAAAGTCGGCAAAAAAGTCAGGCATATTTCGGCCGAATAAAAAAGCCGGCTTTTGCCGGCGGAAAACACATCGTTTTCAGAAAAGAAAAAGAGACGAGGATAACCTCATCTCAACAGCTTTCTTATTTTGCAAGCTTCAGTGTAAGAGCTGACTTCTTTCTTGCTGCATTATTCTTATGAAGAAGTCCCTTCGCTGCGGCCTGATCAATCTTTTTGATTGCGGCGGTAACAACAGCTTCCTTATCGGCAGCGTTGGTCTCGATTGCAACGTTAGCCTTTTTGATTGCAGTTTTCAGTGCAGTATTTGCGGACTTATTACGAGCCTGCTTTGTTGCGTTAACAAGAACACGCTTCTTTGCTGATTTAATGTTCGGCATTTGAATTACACCTCCTTATAGCGTCAATATATCATATCATCTTTCAAAAAAAAAAGCAAGTAATTTCTTGAATTTCGGATATACTTTTTCACAAGTGTAAACAATAATACTATAAAAGAGCGGCAATTTCAAGTGTTTGCACCATTTTATCGAAAAAATTTAAAAAGGAGAGCCGCAAAAGCGGCAGTTGACTGTATGAATTTCAGAACGGATCTTGCTGTTGAAAGACGGGAATACATCGGAACCAAAACCATCGACGGAGTAATCAGCACCTATGAGCATACCGACGGCGTCAAGGTGACAAGAATCGAAATCATCGACGAAAACGGAGAAAAGCTTCTCGAAAAACCGCAGGGAAAATACATCACCCTTGAAATTCCGCCGTTTACGGGCTATACGGAGCTTGGCGGCAGTGAGGTCGAAGTGTTAAGTCAGGAGCTTCGCAAGCTTTTGCCGAAATACGGAACGGTTCTTGTCGCAGGTCTCGGAAACGATCAGATCACACCCGACGCACTCGGACCGAAATGTGTCAATTATATTCTCGCTTCCCGTCATATCAATAAAGAGCTTGCCGAAAAAATCGGTCTTGAGGGACTTCGCAGCGTGGCGGCGATCATTCCGGGCGTGCTCGGCAAAACCGGAATCGAAACGTCGGAAATCATCGAGGGAACCGTCAGGAAAATCAAACCGTCAGCGGTGATTGCCGTCGATTCGCTGGCCTCACGAAGACTTGAGCGGCTCGGCGCGACCGTACAGCTTTCCGACAGCGGCATTTCGCCCGGCTCAGGGATCGGAAACCGCCGCACCGCTATTGACCGGGGCAGTCTCGGCGTTCCGGTAATCGCCGTAGGCGTGCCTACGGTCGTCGATGCGGCAACAATGGCGATGGATATTCTTGAAAACAGCGGCAGCTTAGACGAGAAGGCAAAGAAAAAAATATACGACTCGGATCAGGGCAAAATGATGGTCACGCCGAAAGAGATTGACCTTGTGATCGAACGGGCGGCAAAATTTATCGCCATGGGCATCAATCTTGCACTTCAGCCGCAGCTTGAGGCAGAGGAAATATTGGAAATCGTCGGATAATCGAGTCATTCGGCTTCTTATTTTTTCATATTTATTGTTATCGGGCCATGCGCTCAGACAATTTATGAAAAAGGATTGATGATTTATGAAAAACGGCAGGAACATCAAAATCATTGCTGCGGTTATCGGCGCTTGCCTTGTCGGCTTGCTGACCTTCAATTTTATGAAAGAAATATCGCTTGTTTTTGCAAAAGCTGCAGTTGTCAGTGCCGCAAGACTTCTTCCGTCGGCGGCAATCGAAGCCGAAACCGAAAACAACAGCGCCCGTGACACCGGGCCAAACGAAACAACCGAAGCAAAGCAAAAAAGTGAAACCGATCCGGTTACGGCCTCCGCGTCAGCCGTCAGCGACGATTTTTACACCGTTCCCGACGATATACAAAAGCTTATCGAAAAGGCAAATCAAGCTTCGGTCAAAGACAAAAAGGACGGAACAATTTTTGAAAAGCAATACAAAAACGAGGGAGTTACCGACTCCTTCTCAAACATCAAACTGAAAAATCTGAACAAGACAAAGGTCAGCGTTGAACAGCTTTTCAAGGAAAAAGCGGATTTAAGCGTGAGCCGCACAAAGCCGTCCGTGCTGATTTACCATACGCATACAACCGAATCGTATCAGATTCTTGACAGGGATTTTTATGCACAGGGCTACACAACAAGAAGTAAAGACAGCAGCTTTAACATGGTGAGAGTCGGAGATGAAATTGTAATAGAGCTTGAGCAAAACGGTTTTCAATGTATTCACGACACCGAAATTCACGATTT
>JBJFHV010000043.1:0-3904 GCA_051894015.1 Acutalibacteraceae bacterium
GCGGGAATACATCTGTGGGCGAGTATTGCCTGATGTTCCGCACTCGTTAGTGGAGCCTCCGCCTTGATTTCGAGCTCCTTTTCGTCGATGTCAAGCCCTCTTTTTTCCGCAAGACTTTTCACAATCTGAAGATAAAGCGGCTTACCCGGCTTCGAATACTGAATCGTCAGCCCGAAGCGTTCGGAAAGTGAGGTCAGCTCCTGAATCGTGTCCGAACGGTGAATGTCGTCGCCGTCACGGTCGGAAAACGACTCTTTGACAAGGTGTCTGCGGTTGCTCGTGGCGTAAATGACGGCGTTTTGCGCTTTGGCGCTTGCCGAGCCCTCTAAAATCGCTTTCAGCGTGCCGAAGCCGGTTTCCTCCTTCTGAAACGACAGGTCGTCGATGAAGATGATGAACTTTAAGGGATTATGCTGAATCTCGTCCATAATCACGGGCAGGAACATCAGCTGCTGCTTTTGCACCTCAATGAGCCGGACGCCCTCAGGCGCAAACAGATTCGCGACCGCTTTGACCGTTGAGGATTTGCCCGTGCCCGCATCGCCGCAAAGAAGAATATTCGCCGCCGGCTTGCCCTCAACGAGTGCTTTCGTGTTATCGATGACCTTTTGCCGCTCGCTTTCGTAGCCGATCAGGTCGTCCACCGAGATTTTGTCCGCACTTTTAAGCGGTGTGATGATGCCGCCGTCCTTGATGTTGAACATGAAATACTTCGAATAAATGCCGTAACCGTCCGTAAAAAGGCGGTCGATTTTTTTGTCGTATTCCTTTTCAAAATCAAACCCGGTGTTATCAAACTTCGGCAAAGGCACTTTGTCTGCCGCAAAATCAAGCAAGCTTTCCGGTGCTAAGCGTGAAATATCGCTGAACAGCCGAAGCTCGTTTCCGACCGCCGCTTTCATGCATGCGGGAACGTCCTTTTTTTCGCTCAACAGGAGAACGTACTCGTTTTCGTCCTCATAAAGCCGCCTTAAAATGTACTTGCCGAGATCACAGCCGTGCGCATACAGGCTTCGGACAAAGTCCGTGTAAAGCTCGGTTTTTTCGACCTCGTCACCCGTACTTTCCAGAAAGCGGGTCAGCTTTTTCATCACTTCGCTTTCGGCGACGCCTTGAAAAACCGCAACCGCCGCAAGCCGAAGCGTTATATTTTTGATTTGTTCTGTCACTTTTTTTGCCGTAAAGGGAGCCGCAAAAAGCCGCTCCCTTCCCTTTCATCAGATTCTTTTGATAATTTCGTCTGTCATTTCGTCCGTTGAAAGCGGTGTAACATCGCTGTCACCGACAAGGTCAGCCGTGCGAAGTCCTGCTTCCAGTACTGCGTCAACCGCCTTTTCGATGGCGTCCGCTTCAGCTGTCAGGTCGAACGAATAGCGAAGCATCATCGCCGCGGAAAGAATGGTAGCGATCGGATTTGCCTTGCCTGTGCCGGCGATATCGGGTGCCGAACCGTGAATCGGCTCGTAAAGTCCTCTCTTGGTCGCACCGAGAGACGCCGACGGAAGCATACCGATCGAGCCGGTAAGCTGAGAAGCCTCGTCGGAAAGAATGTCACCGAACATATTCGACGTTACGGCAACGTCAAACTGACCCGGATTTCTGACAAGCTGCATGGCGGCGTTATCGACAAGCATATCCTGAACGGTGACCTCGGGATATTCGGCGGCAACCTCGTGCACCACCTTTCTCCACAGTCTCGACGATTCGAGAACGTTCGCTTTGTCGATGCTGATCACCTTTTTATTGCGCTTCATGGCCGTATCGCAGGCAACCCGTGCGATTCTTTCAATCTCGGTCACGCTGTAACACTCGGTGTCGTATGCTTCTTTGCCGAACTTACCCTCACGGTAGCCTCTTTCGCCGAAATAGATACCGCCGGTCAGCTCACGGACAATCATAATGTCAAAGCCCTTTTCCACAAGATCTTCACGAAGCGGGCAAGCACCCTTGAGTGCCGGATACAGCTTCGCCGGACGAAGATTCGTGAACAGCTCCATTGCCGCACGGATTCCGAGCAGTGCCTTTTCGGGTCTCATATCGCCCGAAAGCGTGTCCCACTTCGGTCCGCCGACAGCTCCCAACAGCACACTGTCAGAAGCCAGACAGCCCGAAACGGTTTCTTCGGGAAGTGGCTTGCCGACGGCATCAATGGCACAACCGCCGATCAGATACGGGGTAAAGTCAAACTTATGACCGTACTTTTCACCGATGGTTTCGAGCACTCTTACTGCACTGTCAACGATCTCCGGACCGATTCCGTCACCCTTTAAAAGTCCAATTTTGAATTCCATAGTTTACACATTACCTTTCCGGCTACAGTTTTTATGTTTCACCCTGCTGTAGCCGTGCAGGGATCGAAAAAACAATTAAAAACATATTACAAATTAATCAATCCATTTTATTTTTCCGTAATACATTTCAAAATTTTCATACATTTCCGGATAGTTATTCAAGTAAACCCAATTACCATTACGATAGTAAAGTTTGCAAGTGCCGCTTTCTGTTACATAACTCCGATCCCATGAACAATATCCTCTGACAACAAAACTACAAGATGTATCAGTAAGCTTTATGTTTATCAAAGACAATCGGTCCGGATTCATATCTCCGCCCTCACCAAGTCCTTCTATTCCATACAGTTTTCCATTTTTCTCAATGTAGTAGTGTTTTATGTAATCATTGTACATCTGTTTCGCCGTTCCGCCAAAGCAAGTCGCCAATTCTGCTTTCATCTGTACAATTGATTTAAATTCGTTAGACTTGATTCTTATATATTTTACGCCAGATACATATATCACATCTTTGTAATCAAAATCTTCAGCCGCAGCAAAACCGTGACTCACCCAACCGAGCCACAGATAATTTGCTCTCTCAATTTTCTTTTTAATATATGACTTTGTAATTCTCGTTGACAGGTCAGCCTTTGCAAAAGAACCGTAGGTATACCCATTGCTTGTCTTTTTATACGCTCTTACCGCATAATAATACGGTGTTGAATTTTTCAGACCCGAATCGGCATAGCTTACCTGACTGCTTTTGAGCGTTGCAATTTTTTGGTACGTTCCGCTCTTGCCGCTTGTGCTTCGGTAAACCTGAAAACCGGTTATGTTCTTCTGCGCATTCCAGCTGAGCTTCAGATAGCCGCTTTTTCCCGAAGTCGTGATCTTCAGCCCGGTGACTTTCGCAACGGCCGAAGCGGCTTTCGTTTTCACCGAAACCGTCGACGATACCTTACCGTAATACTCTTTGCCGCTGACGGTTTTGGCCGCCTGAATCGCAAAACGGTAGGTCGTATTCGCTTTCAGTCCGCTTACTTTATAGGAAGTGGCTGTCGTTTTGCCAAGGCAGGTGTACTTCTTGGTGCTCGCATTATAGCTGAAAACATAATATTTTTGTGCACCCGAAGCTTTACTCCATGTCAGCGTGACATAGTTTGTACCGGCTGAGGCTTTTACGTTTGTAACCTGAGCGGGCTTTGATACCGCTTGAGTCAGTGCGGTTGTCGGCAAGGCAAAAGCAGACATCTGTACCGTTGTGAACAAGGTGAATAAACAAAGTAATAATGCGATTGTTCGTTTCATATGTTTCCCTCCGTTTTTAAATTGAATTCCACAGAGTACGAATGATTTGACAGCTTTCAGACAAAAAATCGGACTGAAAGCTGTCTCTTTATTATTTTATTACACCTTTTTTGATTGACTCAACAAGACCGCCGTTGGTGATAATGTTCTGGATAAAATCCGGGAACGGCTCCGTTTTGAAGCTTTCGCCCGTGGTCTTATCGTAAATCACGCCGTTGTCAAGGTCGGCTTCCACCGTGTCTCCGTTTGCGATGGCGTCCGCCGCTGCCGGACATTCGACAATAGCAAGACCGATATTGATCGAGTTGCGGTAAAAAATTCTT
>JBJFHV010000044.1:0-3896 GCA_051894015.1 Acutalibacteraceae bacterium
TTCGTGAACCCGAAGACCGTAAAAGCCCTTGCCGCAAAAAGACGGAATCAGCGACGGGTGAACGTTCAAAATGCGGTTTTCGTATTTCTTCGTAAAGTCAGCCGACAGAATCGACATAAAGCCGGCAAGGACAATCAGGTCGATTTTATATTCGTCTAAAATGTCGTTAATGCCTTTTTCAAATGCCTGCTGATCGGCACAGTTCTTTCTTGAAACGACTTTGCCGTCAATACCGTGCTTTTTCGCTCTTTCCAATGCGTAAGCGTCCGAACGGCTCGAGATAACAACCTTTACTTCACCGTGGGTAATTTTCCCGCTGTCAACGGCGTCTAAAATCGCCTGTAAATTCGTTCCGCCGCCCGACACGAGAACGGCAATTCTTGTTTTTTCCGTACTCATATTTTCACCTTATTCAATGACGATTTTTTCGTCATTTTTGATAATCTCACCGATGATATAAGCGTCCTCACCGTTTTCACGAAGCACGGCAAGTGCGGTTTCGGCGTCCTCTTCTGAGACAACGACGCTCATGCCGACACCCATATTGAAGGTGTTGAACATATCACGTTCGGGGATGTTGCCCGTCTTTGCGATGAGGTCAAAAATCGGAAGCACACGGACTGCACTCTTGTTGATTTTTGCACAAAGTCCGTCGGGAATACTTCTCGGAATGTTTTCATAGAAGCCGCCGCCCGTGATGTGCGATACACCCTTGACAGTGATTTTGTCAAAGAGAGCAAGCATGGGCTTTACATAAATCTTTGTCGGGGTCAGAAGCGTTTCGCCGACACTCTTTCCGCCGAGTTCAGAGACGGGAGACTTGATATCGGCGTTTTCCACGTCAAAAACCTTTCTGACAAGTGAAAAACCGTTGGAATGGACGCCGCTTGACGGAAGTGCGATGATTACGTCGCCCTCTTTCATTTTTGTGTTGTCCAGAATCTTGCTTCTGTCCGCAACGCCGACGCTGAAACCGGCAAGGTCATATTCGTCCTCCGGATAAAAGCCCGGCATTTCGGCCGTTTCGCCGCCGATGAGAGCCGCACCGGACTGCACACAGCCCTCTGCAACACCGCTGACGATTTCGGCGATTCTTTCGGGTACATTTTTGCCGCAGGCGATATAGTCAAGGAAGAAGAGCGGCTTTGCTCCGCAGCAGATAATATCGTTGACGCACATTGCTACGCAGTCGATACCGACCGTGTCATGCTTGTCCATAATAAACGCAAGCTTCAGCTTCGTGCCGACGCCGTCGGTTCCGCTGACAAGCACGGGTCTTGTGATGCCCGTCATGTCAAGCTCAAAAAGGCCGCCGAAGCCGCCGATATCGTTCGCCGCATTGTCGGCAACGGTTCTTGCGATATGCTTTTTCATCAATTCAACCGCCTTGTAGCCGGCTGTAATGTCAACGCCCGCCGCAGCGTAGCTGTCTGATCTGGATTGGCTCATAATTCTTCCTCCGTCTGTTTGATTTTATTTATTGGATGATATTTTTTCCTCGAATCTGTTTTTATGGGTATTCTGCGGAACCTCGGTCGGGTACTCGCCGTCAAAGCAGGCGGTGCAGTATCCCTTTCCGTTGACACCGCAGGCAATTTTCTTGACGCTGTCGATGCTCAGGTAACCGAGCGAATCGGCGCCGATGATCTTTGCGATTTCTTCGACCGAATGGTGACAGGCAATCAGGTTATCCCGTGAATCAATGTCCGTTCCGTAGTAGCAGGGATTGAGAAACGGCGGCGCGGAAATTCTCATGTGAATCTCTTTCGCTCCCGCTTCCCGCAGGAGAGCCACAATTCTTGCGCTCGTCGTACCTCTGACGATCGAGTCGTCAATCAGCACGATGCGTTTGCCCTTTACGACCGAGCTTATGGGATTGAGCTTGATTCTGACCTTATCCTCACGGCTCGACTGACCCGGAGCGATAAAGGTTCTTGCTATGTATTTGTTTTTGATAAAGCCGATTTCATAGGGAATGCCCGACTGTCTTGAATAGCCGACAGCGGCATCAAGACCCGAATCGGGAACACCGATCACCACATCAGCCTGAACGGGGTGTTCAAGCGAAAGATACGCACCGGCACGAAGTCTTGCTTCGTGAACACACGCACCGTCAATGACCGAATCGGGACGGGCAAAATAAACGTATTCAAATACGCAAAGCTTCATCGGCTGTTTGTTGCAGTGGTCTTTGATACTGCGGATCCCATTCTTGTCAAAAACAAGAATTTCACCGGGCTCGATGTCTCTTACGAACTTAGCACCCACCGCATCGAGCGCACAGCTTTCCGAAGCGACAACATACCGTCCGTCCTCGGTTTCGCCGTAGCAAAGCGGACGAAAACCGTTTTCGTCTCTTGCGGCAATCAGCTTCGCAGGAGACATGATGACAAGCGAATAAGCGCCTTTAATGCGGTTCATCGCGCGGTTGACGGCTTCTTCAATTGTCGGAGCGGTAAGCCGTTCTTCGGTTACGATATAGGAAATGACCTCCGTGTCCGCCGTGGTGTGGAAAATTGAACCTTTCAGTTCAAGCTCGCTTCTAAGCTCAAACGAATTCGTCAGGTTTCCGTTATGCGCCAGAGCCATTCTGCCCTTGATATGATTGACAACAATCGGCTGAGCGTTGACTCTGCCCGAGTTTCCCGTTGTGCCGTAACGGACATGTCCGACCGCCATGTTACCCATACCTAAGGCTTCAATTTTATCAGCGGTGAACACCTCGTTGACAAGGCCTAAGTCACGGTAGGAATTGAAAAGTCCGTCGTCGTTGACAACGATTCCGCATGACTCCTGTCCTCTGTGCTGAAGCGCAAAAAGTCCGTAATATGTCATTCGTGCTACGTCGTACGGCTCTTTGCAAAAGACACCGAAAACGCCGCATTCTTCATGTATATTGTTCATGATAACGCCTTCTTTAATAAGGATTTGCCGCATACAACCCTTACGACAGTTTCCTTTTTCCGTTATACAGTTCTGATTGATCTGATTTATTCCTTGCCGTTCCAGCAGTAGGTGCAAAGCTGACATTCATCAAGACCGATGGCTTTGACAATGCCGTCAAGCGACTGGAATTCAAGGGAAGCAAAGTTGAATTTTTCACATATTGCCTGTCTCAGGCTCTTACCTCTTTCAGTTGACGAATCGCTGTATTCGTCGATATGTTTCAGCCCTTCTTCTCCCTCAAGCTCAACGATAATGCGTCTTGCGATCAGCTCCATTTCGTTGTTCGCTCTTGAGAAATTCAGGAATTTACAGCTGTACATGATCGGAGGGCACGCAGAACGCATATGAACCGCATTCGCTCCGTTATTGTAAAGGAAGTCAACCGTTTCTTTCAGCTGTGTGCCTCTGACAATCGAGTCGTCCACAAACAGCAGATTCTTATCCTTGATCAGCTCGTGAACCGGAATCTGCTTCATTTTGGCGACCTTATTGCGCTCGGTCTGACGGGTCGGGGTGAAGCTTCTTGACCACGTCGGCGTGTATTTGATGAACGCTCTTGCGAAGGGAATTTTGCTTTCGTTTGCGTAGCCGATGGCATGAGGAGTGCCCGAATCGGGAACGCCGCCGACATAATCAAGATTTTCGGCGTTGCCGACTTCTCTGTCATGCTCCGCCATAATCTGACCGTTGCGGTACCGCATGACCTCAACGTTTACGCCCTCGTAGGTTGAGGTGGGGTAGCCGTAATAGCTCCAAAGAAAAGAGCAGATTCTCATTTTCTTGCCTGGCTTTGCGAGCTGAGTGATGCCGTCGGCGGTGATTTCAACAATTTCGCCCGGTCCTAATTCCTTTTCGTCCTCATAGCCGAGCTTTTTATAGGCGAAGGACTCGAACGAAACGCAGTAGCCGTCTTCGCTTTTGCCGATCATGACCGGAAGTCTTCCGACCTT
>JBJFHV010000045.1:0-3888 GCA_051894015.1 Acutalibacteraceae bacterium
GGTGAAGATCCGGCGGAAGCAGTCCACGGGGTACCGCTTCTGCTTTTCTGGCTTACCGCTTTCAATCAGGTAATCGACGCCCTGAGCCAAAAAAGATTTTCCGATTATCTTCTTTTTGTTTTCCGTTGCGGCATCGGCTTTGTAATTGCCGGTTATCCAATCCGCTTTCCAATCGGATTTACTGAGAAGGCCGATTTCGAAAAAGGCTTTTTCGCTTTGTTCTCCCTCTTTACCGTTTTCATCCCAAAGCGTAACGCTCCAATAGACTCTGTCTCTTGACTGAAGCGATTTCCCGCCCCACGGGATATGCGTCATGCGGTCAGACGCAACCTTTCCGCTGTCCCAAAGAAGTGTTCCGTCCTCTTTTTCGGCAACAATACGGTAAGCTGTCTGCTTTTTTCCGCTGTCGCAGTTCCAGAAAAAACGGGGCTTTGTGATATCAATACCGACGGGATTATTTAAGTATTCTGTTTTTAAGTTTATTGCATTCATAAGATTTCTCCGTTAGATTCTATAACTTTTTTATAGTAAAAACCTGATTCTTTGATGGTTCTTTCCTGTGTCTGATAATCGACATAAACAAGACCGAACCTCGGATCATAGCCCTCCACCCATTCAAAATTGTCAAGAAGTGACCAATACTGATATCCGAGCACGTCAATGCCCTCGCTGACCGCTCTTTTAACGCCTGCAAGCGTCTTTTCAAGATAAGCAGTACGGTGACCGTCGTGTACACTTCCGTCTGACAGCTTTCCGTCATAGGCGCACATACCGTTTTCCGTGACCATAATCGGAAGCTTATACCGTTCACTGAAAAAGCGAAGCACCCAATAAAGCGTTTCGGGGCAAAGCTCCCAGCCGAGGGAGTTCCTTGCGATACCCTCATCAGGCGTCTGACGGAACTTTTTCTGACAGATATAGTTGAGGGGTCTGTATACATTGACACCGAGAAAATCGAGCATTACCCTTTTTTCCGCCATCGCCTTTTTCCCGGCAATCGTTTCGATCACCTTGTCATCGCTTGCACCGTTTATGATTGCGTCCGCCCACCAGTTGCAGTCGAATACTTTCAGTGGATTCGAAAAGGTGATTTCTCTTGCTTTTTCCACCTCGCCGACGGTTTCGTCTTTCGGAATAAAAGCGTTCACAGCCAAAGCCAGGCCGACTTTCGGCGGCTGTTTGGCATATTTGCGGATAATTCTGACCGCCGTGCTGTGGTAGCTTAAAATGGATTTGATGAGCATGGGTGCTTTATACGGTGCTTTCTCGAACGGCGCGTGCATACCAATGCTGTAACCGGCACCCATAAAGACGGACGGCTCGTTGATTGTCATCCAGTACTTCACTTTCGGCGAGAGCACTTCGACAACAGCTTTTGCATACATCGCAAAGTCGCTGACAGTGTCTCTGTTCATCAGGCCGCCCTTTTTGTACACCCAAAGCGGCATATCCCAATGATACAGCGTACAAAGCGGCTCAATTCCGTTTTTTGTCAGTTCGTCAACAAGATCTTTATAAAATCCAAGTCCGGTTTTACTGATAACGCCCTCTTCAGGCATAACTCTTGACCAGCTGACGGAGAAGCGGTAGGATTTCAGCCCTAACTGTTTCATCAAAGCTATGTCCTCTTTGTAGCGGTGATAATGGTCACAGGCAACATGGCAGTTGTGACCGTGTTTAATTTTCTTTTCAGGAGCGGTGTCCCAAATACTCGGGGTGCGTCCACCCTCATCATAGCCGCCCTCAATCTGTGCGGCGGCAGTAGCGGTGCCCCAAAGGAAGTCTTTTTTAAAAGCATCAGTCATTCTTACTGTCCTCTTTCACTTCTGTTTCGGCTTCAACCGATTCCGTCTCTTTGCCGTCTGTAACTTCTTCCGCTTCTGAGGCAAGACCTTTGCGGATTCTGATTTCCTCCTGCTTTTCTTTCAGGCCTTTTTCAACGTTGAGGAAGATAAGAAGTACGGCAAGAATAATACCCGTAATGGTTTCAAGCCCTACGAATGCAAAGGTAATGGCCGTCTTGACCGATTCAGGCTGTGCGGCGGCGATGGCTTGTCCGGCGGCGTTCATTTCGGGGGCAATATAGCCGGTTTTGGCGAGCATCATGTTGAAAATGCCCGTGCAGATGCCAACGCTCGAAACAGCGATGATGTTGAAGATTGACATTGAAACGCCGTCACAGCGGAAACCGCTTTTCCATTCGATATGGTCAAGCACGTCCGCAAAAAGAGCCATGAACACATAAGAGCACGGAAGGCCGCCGATGTTCTTGATGAACTGACCGATTAAAACGATGACCATATTCGTCGGGAACAGCCAGCAAATCAGGCTTCCGACAGAATACAGAACAAAGCCCCACATGGTGACATTGCGCTTGCCGAATTTCTTGGCGAGCGGCCATACGGCAAAGATGCCGATTCCCATCGGAATGCCGCCGATGACGGAAAGCATCGTCTGCGTAACACCGTCGTTATAGGTGCCGAGAACGTAGTTTGAAAAATACACAAGGCCTAGGTTCTTAAGGCTAGAGCCGCAGGTGTAAATCAGGAAATAGGCAAAGATAATCAGGGTATATTTATCGGTGAAAATTGCTTTGAGCTGTTTCTTGTACGGAACCTCGTCGTCCTTGGTTTCGCCGCCCTCAAGGGTAACTCTTTCCTTGGTGAAGTAATACTCAAGAAGTGTCAGCGGTAAAGCAAGCACAGAGAGAATTGTCATAACGGTGATCCATTTGCCTTTGTCAACACCTAAAACCGGCATAATAACCATCGGGAAGATAAGCGCAACAAGGATTCCGCTCATCATAATAGAGGAAATCTGATTGAAAACGGAAAGCGAGCCTCTTTGTTCGCTGTTTCTTGTGGAAAGCGGAACCATGAGATTGTGGCTCATGTTGAAAATCGTGTAGGCGAACGAATAGAACAGGTTGTAGGAAATCATGACCCAGATTGCCTGTACGGTGTCACTGCCGTTCGGCACAACAAACAGCAGAATGCCGGTAACCGTCAGAAGCGGAGCGGAAAGAAGAAGCCACGGACGGGCCTTACCCTGCGGTGTCTTTGTGCGGTCAATGATGTAGCCCATGATGACATTGGTGATCGCGTCAATGATTTTTGAAATGATCGGGAAGATGGTTAAGAATGCGCCGCCCCAAAGGCTTGTCAGCTTCAAGACGTCGGTGTAGTAAACATTCAGATAGGTCGCAAGCACCGCATTTAAAAGAAGTGCACCCGCCGGACCTAACAGATAGCCGAGCCATTTTTCGCTTCTTTGAACGTCCTGATTCTTGATCCGGCTTTCAAAAACCGGAGAACTCATCATTTTTTTCATATTTTCTACCTCACTTTTCACTTGACAACAAGCGAATTTTATATTACACTTTCATTATAACGACACCATGTCGGTTTGACAATCATCAGTTTGTTTAAAGATGGCTATTAAACCGACAAAAGAAAAATGAATTGGCGGTATAAAAAATGAACACAAAAAATAATCAAAGAACCCGGCTTTCCAAGCTGCTTTTCAAAAACGCAATCATGGATTTATTAAAAGAAAAAGGCTCCGTTGAAAAAATCTCCGTAAGAGAGCTTTGCAACAGAGCCGAGTTGAACCGCTCAACATTTTATGCGCATTATAATGAGCCGAAGGATTTGCTCCTGGAGGTTGAAAACGAACTGCTTTTATCCACCGAGGAGCATCTTAAGAAAATCGGAGAAGAAAATGACATCGGTGCCCATAAGTATATCCTGTCCTTTTTGAAGTACATAAAAGACAACGACAAACAGTTCCGGACACTTCTTGTCGATTCCGCAGAGCCGGATTTTCGCTCACGGTTCATGCAGCAGTCAATTTTGCAGTTTGTTGAAAATCTGAATATCGTATTGGATA
>JBJFHV010000046.1:0-19567 GCA_051894015.1 Acutalibacteraceae bacterium
CCGCCCGAAAGGTGATATTTGCCTTCGCCGTCCGACGTGAACAAAGGGACGTCAATTCCGTTTTTACGCATCAAGTCACGAAGATAGCCTAAATACTTTTTATCTCTGCCGTAGCTTCCGTATTCGTTGTCAAGCTGCATCATCAGAACGGGACCGCCGTGGGTAATCTGAAGCGGTGCAAGCTTCGGCAACAGTACGTCGAAGTACTGTCTGACGAGCGATATGTACGGCTCGCTGTAACAGCGCACCTGAAGGTTGTCGTACTTCAGAAGCCACGCCGGTAAACCGCCGAACTCCCATTCGGCGCAGATATACGGACCCGGGCGGAGAATGACATAAAGTCCGATTTTTTGCGCCGTTTCAACAAAGCGCACCACATCGTTCTGTCCGTCAAAACAAAATTCGTCCTCGTGCGGCTGATGCACATTCCAGGCGATGTAGGTTTCCACCGTATTGAGACCTGCCGCTTTCAGCTTCAGAAGGCGATCCTCCCAATATTCACACGGCACACGGAAATAATGAATCGTGCCCGAGTAAATATTGAATTTTTTTCCGTTCAAATAAAAATTCTTGCCCTTGATTTCAAACATTGTATTTATCTCCTGTTAATTCTTATCTGTGTCCGTTCTCCTGCACGCAGAAAAACATCTTTTACGGGAAGCGTTCCGTTTTCGGGCAGTGCCTTTTTTCGCTCCCTATCGGTATCAATAAAAATTCGATAATTCGCATCGTATCGGGTCGGGTTATGAAGCTCGGCGATAAAGCCGCTGTCGGTTTTCTCCCTGACCGTACATTCGATATGGTCAAGCGTGAAGATAAAAGCGGTATCCGACTGAATATAAACTGCAGGAATGTCAAGATAGGTCAGCATTGCCGAAACCTCGCACCAGCAAGAGCCGAGCGGCACCTCTCCGACGTTGTTTTTACCCTCCCAGTCCGAAAGATTGACACGCTCGTTGATTCGTCCTGTCGGGTTGAATATTTTCTGCTTTGAAGAAGCAAAAAACTTTTTTGCCCGAGGGGTCAGACGGACGAGAGACCGGACGGTTTTTGCTAAGTTGCGGTTTGCAAGCTTTTGAAAATGAGCGGGCTTGTTATGCCAGACATAGCTTGCATAAATCGGGTCTTCGGGCGTGCTGACATACTGCGTGATGTTATGCGATATGTCCTTAAGCAGTTCAAGATATGCGGTGTTGCCCGTTGCCCTGTACAGGTGCAGAAGCGACTGACCCGACATGGTGCAGATTCCCGGTGCGGCGTGCTTATTCTGTACGCTTGCCCAGACGGCGCCCGTCGTTGCGGTTCCTCTTTCAAAAAACTGCGTGTCCTTTTCGTAGGAATAATCGTACCCGACGCACCAACTTGCACAAAGTGCGGCGGTGTCCTCGGCATACCGAAGCCATTTTTCATCGTCCGAAAAGCGGCTGAGCGTAACGAAGCTTTCCAGAAGTGCAAAAGCCGATTCGCTGTCGGGGCAGGCTAAAATTTCGCCCGGGCCGCCGGTTGAATAGCCTTTCGATATATACTTCTGATAATACTCCTCTCCGATTTTCTCCGCTGTCTGCATATAACGGTCACAGCCGAAATAAGACGCACACAGCACAAGACCTGCGCACACAAGTCCTGCGCTTGCCGAGCCGTATACATACGGCTTTCCTCTTTCAATATCAATCAGCTGACTGATTTCGCCGTTGTTTTCATAAAACGAAACAAAGGCGTCCGCTATTTTTTGTAAGCCCTCCTGCCATTTGTCGGGAATTTCTTCGTTTTGATTTTTCAAAAAGAAGAAATGCTTGACAAGATAGTAAAGCGCATCGGCGTTTTTCCGGCTCATGACAATGTTCGGGTTTTCCGCATCCAGAAAATCGTCGCCGTAAGCTTTTCCGTCGCAGAAAACTCCGTATAGAAAACCGCTTTGATGCTGAATTTTATCAAACATAAAGTCTATCGTTTTCCGGCTCCGCTCTTTCGTCTGACTGTTTCCGAGTATCAGTCCCGGTAAGGTGTTCATCGCTCCGCCGACCCAGCCCGTCTGCCAATGACGGTAGTTTCCGCCTTCCGCTTCGGATGATTTGTAAAAGCCGTATTCATCCATCCAGTTGCTTCGGTTATATTTATCTTCAATCAGACTGTATGCGTAACTGAACGGAACCTTGTCCGGGTGGCTTCTCGGCAAGCCCTGCACTTGGCGGAGCTTAAAGAACATACCGAGAAATTCCGTGACGCTGCCGCAATCAAAGCGATACTGCGTAAAAGAAAATGTCACCGTGTTTCCTGCTTTGAGTTTTGCGGGGCAGTCGTCGGATTTTTGCTTTGTTGTGCACATACCGTACTTATAGGGGGTACGGACACACGGCGACGACAGAATAAACTTCGCCGTCATTTTCTCAAGATTTTCTTCTACGGTGACACCGAAATTACCAAGCTCGTTTTTCTGCTCAAAAAAGAGAAGAAAGCCTGTTTTCTTTTTTTCGGAATAAAATCCTATGCACGGAAAAGATAAGTCCCCGACATTCAGCTGCACACAGCCGCTTTCGCTTTGCTTCAGTCTCGGTACATCGGTGATGACGGTTTCCCCTGCAAACTGCCGTGCCTCTTTTTCGGTCAGCATTGGCGCATATTCCTTCGGGAGGCTTCTGAATCGGTTGCCGTTATAAAGGGCAGCGGGAGCAAAAACATAATTTTCACTGTCCCATTCTTCCTCTTCCACAACGAATCTCAACGCCGATTTTTCGGTCTGATTCTTTCGGACGGTCAGAACCGCCTTTGTCCGAAGCCCCGAAAATGCAACGTCCTTCGTATCTTCTTCGACGGTAATTTCGCCGTTATCGGAAATATGGATTTCGCCCGACGGAACAGGATCTTCCGTATAGCGCATAACAGAATAGTATTTCATATCAATCTCTCCGTTTCAATTCGGCAATCAAAGCGACTGGTCAACCTTAATGGAAAGCTGGGTAAGAATTGCGCTTTGCACTTCCTTTTTCATGATGATTTTATCAAAAATCGCTTTTACAGAATTATAGCCCTGCTCAAAGGGCTGCTGACAAATCGTAGCAAGCACATCGCCTCTGCGCAAAGATTCCCGCGTAAATTCCGTGTCGTCAAACGTACAGACACGCACATTCCGTTTTTGCTCTTTCACGGCCCGAAGCGTACCGTTGACACCGCCGGCGGTGATATAGACAAAATCAATTTCGGGGTGCTCCCTGAACGCTTTTTTCATTTCGCGGTATGCCGTCTCATCGTCGTCATCGCTTTGTGCAACGCCGACAAGCCGGATGGACGGATAGTCTTTTTTTAAGACATCGCATATGCCCTCCACACGCTGTCCGTGGCCTTTATGCTGTAAGCTTCCGTTGATAATAAAAAGGTTGGCGCTTCCGCCGGAAATCAGCCCGGTGACCCGTCCCGCGATCCGTCCGCTTTTTAAGTAGTCACAGCCAACATATACCGCATTTTCCAGTCCCTCAACAGCACCCGAAAGCATGATGATGTTTTTAATTTTATCCTGAAGCGAATGAAGCTTTTCTTCAACCCGCCTGTCCCATATAGGAGTCAAAATAATATTCGAGGTGTCGTCCGGAAGATGATCGAGCAGTTGAATCAAGTTTTCCGCGTCGTAGCCCTTAAACTCGGAAAGGGTGATCTGAAATCCGTAGCTTTCAAATTCCTCCCCGGCGGCAAGAATCCCTTTCTTCACCTCGTCGAAGAAAGGATTTCCGATACTGTTCAATATGACTGCAATGTGAATCGGCTTTCCGGAATACACAAGAGCCTTGCCGATGATGTTCGGCTTGTAATCATATTGCTCGGCAATTTCAAGGATTCGCTTTTTGGTTTCTTCGCTGATTCCGGGTCGGTTTTTCAGCGCGCGGTCAACCGTTCCGCGGCTTACGCCGGCAAGCTGTGCAATTTCTTTTACCGTAATTGCCATTTTATTTTCACCTACTTGATTTCAAGCTTTTTCAATGGTATAATCAATTTGCGTGCACGAGCACGGAGCTTTTCTTCATTATATGATGAAAAAAATCAAATGTCAAGGAAAAAGAAACATGAATGAACAAAACCGATTGAAGCATTACGAAACAGGAAAATTGCTTGCCGCAAAGCTTACGGTAACGGAGCTGATTTCTCAGCTGATGCACACTTCAAAGGGAATAGAGCGACTCGGGATCAAGCCCTATGTGTGGTGGAACGAGGCCTTGCACGGTGTTGCAAGGGCGGGGACAGCCACTGTTTTTCCGCAGGCAATCTGTATGGCGGCGTCATTCAGCGAAAAATTGGTTTTTGAAATTGCCGAAACGATATCGACCCAGGCCCGTGCAAAATTCAATGAAAGTCAGAACAACAAAGAATACGGTATTTACAAAGGGCTTACCATGTGGTCGCCGAACATCAACATTTACCGTGACCCGCGCTGGGGCCGAGGACAGGAAACCTACGGAGAAGACCCGGTTCTGACAAGCGTTTTAGGGGCGGCTTTTATCAAAGGCTTGCAGGGAGACGACCCGGAATACATCAAAACCGCCGCCTGCGCCAAGCATTTTGCCGTTCACAGCGGACCGGAGGAGGAACGTCACCGCTTCAACAGCGTGGTTTCCAAAAAAGATCTGTTTGAAACGTATCTGCCAGCTTTCAAAGCGGCGGTGAAGGACGCAAAGGTCTGCGGCGTCATGGGGGCATACAACCGTGTAAACGGGGAGGCCTGCTGTGCTTCGGATACTCTTATTGATAAGCTACTGAGAAAAAGCTGGGGTTTTGACGGCTACTTTGTATCGGACTGCGGCGCACTGCCCGATATCGTATATCACCACAACCTTGCCAAAAATCCGCTCAAGGGTGCTTCTATGGCGCTGAATGCCGGGTGTGACCTGGAATGCGGAAAGTTTTACCGTCTGCTCCCCTTGGCTTATTGCCGGCACTATATCAAAAAAGAAACGCTCGTCAAGTCCGTTTCAAGGCTTCTTTCCGTCAGAAGCAGTCTCGGAATGTTCGACGAAAGCTGTCCTTACAACTGCATTTCTCCGTCTGAGAACGTTTTGCCCGAACACGAGGAGCTTTCGGTGAAAGCCGCCGAGCAGGGGGTTGTACTTCTCGAGAATAACGGTATTTTACCGCTGAAAGCAGGGAAGCAAAAAATCCTTGTCGTAGGCTACAACGCCGAAAATGACCTTGCCTATCTCGGCAATTACTGCGGAACGCCGAAACGGTTCTGCAAAGTCACCGAAGCGGTAAAAGAGGAAAACCCGGACACCGAATACGTTCAGGGGTATTCCTACAATTTAAAAGAAAACAAAGTTTTACAACAGCAGGCATTGGAAAAAGCCGAAAAGTGCGACCTGATTTTGTTCTGCTCGGGTCTTGACTGCTCTTTTGAGGGCGAGGAGGCAGGAGAACTGCTCAAAGGCGGCGGAGGAATGCTCGGCAAACAGGGCGACCGTCAGACGCTGAAGCTTCCGGACGTACAGCTTGAACTTTTAAACAAACTGTTCGCACTGGGCAGGAAAATGATTGTTTTGAACTTTTCGGGCGGCTGTGTCGACCTGAGAGAATGCAAAAAACACGCCGATGCGGTTTTGCAGTGCTGGTACCCGGGAGCACTCGGCGGCAGGGCAATTTCCAATCTTCTTTTCGGCAAGGTGTCTCCCTCGGGCAAGCTTCCCGTCACGTTCTATAACGATGAAAAGGATCTACCCGATTTTGAGGATTATTCCATGACGAACCGGACGTACCGCTATTTTACGGGCGAGGTACAGTATCCGTTCGGGTACGGACTGACTTATACCGATTTCAAACTGACCGATTGCAGGATTTCTGAAAATGAGCTTCGCTGTACCGTGAAAAACAACGGCGGTTTTGACTGCTTCGAAACGCTTCAGCTTTACATGACCTGTCCGGAAACGGATTACAAAACTCCCATTCGTACACTGATAAAAATCAAGCGGTTTTATCTTGCGTCCGGTGAAGAAAAAAAAATAAGCTTTCCTTTGGCTGACAGAGACTTTTATTCCGTCAACGAGTCGGGCGATACCGTGTATCTTTACGGAGACTACCCCTTATATCTGACGGACGGTCAGGACATTTTCCGCACGGTCGGAGAATATAGTAATCCGAAAGAAACCGCAGTCATTGAAAAATGTCCGATTTAAAATTAAGAAGGTGAACAAGATGTATTATATTGGTATTGATTTAGGCACATCGGCGTGCAAAATGCTCTTGGTTGACGAAAAGGGAGACGTATTGGATTGTGTATCGGAGGAATACCCGATATATTACCCGCACAGTGGTTGGAGTGAGCAAAATCCGGAGGATTGGTGGAATGCCTGCCTTTCGGGAATTGCGAAGCTGACAGCAAGCATCGACAAAGCGCTTGTAAAAGGCATCGGAATCGCCGGTCAGATGCACGGTCTTGTTGTGCTTGACGAAAATGATGAGATAATCCGTCCGGCGATTCTCTGGAACGATTCAAGAACCGCAAAGCAGGTAGACTATCTTAACGAAACCGTCGGGAAAAAGACCTTGAGCGAATACACGGGCAACATCGCCTTTGCCGGCTTCACTGCTCCGAAGCTTTTATGGATGAAAGAAAACGAGCCCGAACGGTTCGGGAGAATAGCCAAAATCATGCTTCCGAAAGATTACATCGTATACCGGCTGACGGGCGTCCATTCGACCGATTATTCCGACGCGTCGGGCATGCTTCTTCTTGATGTTAAGAATAAATGCTGGTCAAAACCGATGTGTAAAATCTGCTCTGTCCGCGAAAATCAGCTTCCGACGCTTTATGAAAGCTATGAAAAGGTCGGAGAAGTGAAAAAAAGTATTGCACAAAAGCTCGGCTTCGGTTACAATGTAAGTGTATGTGCAGGCGCCGGTGACAATGCCGCGGCGGCAGTCGGTACGGGCACTGTCGGAAACGGAAAATGCAACATTTCCGTCGGTACTTCGGGAACCATATTCATCAGCAGTGATACTTTCGGCGTTGATACCAACAATTCCCTGCACGCTTTTGCCCACGCTGACGGCGGCTATCATCTTATGGGCTGTATGCTTTCGGCGGCGTCATGCAACAAGTGGTGGATGGAGGACATTTTAAAAACAAGTGCCTTTGAAGAAGAGCAAAAAAACATACCTCCCGAAAGCCTCGGAAAAAACAAGGTTTTCTTTCTCCCCTATCTTATGGGCGAGCGAAGCCCGATCAACGACACCGACGCCCGCGGACTGTTCATCGGTCTTTCTGCGGATACAACACGGGAGGATATGACGCTGGCGGTTCTGGAGGGAGTTGCGTTTGCGATACGCGACAGCTTCGAGGTAGCCGAAAGTCTCGGAATAAAAATCGAAAGGTCGAATATCTGCGGCGGCGGAAGCAAAAGTGAGCTTTGGAAAACGATTTTCTCAAATGTTCTCGGTATCCCTCTTGATACCGTCAAAACCGAACAGGGCCCGTCCTACGGCGGCGCAATTCTGGCGATGGTTGCCTGCAAAGAATATCCGAGCGTTGTATCTGCCGTGAACACTTTGGTTGAAATAACCGATACAGTCTGTCCCGATACAAAGCTTAAAGCTCTATATGAAGAACGCTATGCGCGGTTCAGAAAAATTTATCCGTCAGTAAAAAAACTGTATAAAGAAATCAAGTAAAGGAGAATCCATCATGATTCATAATATTCCGAATGTTAAAATGGGGATCATCGCCGTTTCCCGTTCCTGCTTTCCGAGAGCTCTTTCCGAAAGAAGAAGAAAAGCGGTAGTCAGCGCTTACGGCAAAGATATTTACGAGTGTCCCGTAACCGTTGAAAACGAAACCGACGCGCAAAAGGCGGTAAAAGACGTAAAAGAAAACGGCGTCAACGCACTGGTTGTTTTTCTCGGAAATTTCGGTCCCGAAACGCCCGAGACCTTAATCTCCGAATGGTTTGACGGACCGATTATGTATGTTGCCGCCGCAGAGGGAGACGGAGACCTGATAGACGGCAGAGGCGACGCCTACTGCGGAATGCTCAACTGCTCATATAACCTCGGGCTTCGCAATAAAACCGCTTACATTCCCGAATATCCCGTCGGAACGGCAGAAGAGCTTTCACAAAAAATCAGCGAATTTATCCCGATTGCCCGGGCGGTTCTCGGACTTAAGGGACTGAAAATTATCGCTTTCGGACCGAGACCCGACGATTTTCTTGCCTGCAATGCGCCGATAAAAGCGCTTTATGATTTAGGCGTTGCCGTAGAAGAAAACTCGGAGCTTGATCTGCTTGCCGCATACAACAAGCATAACGGTGATCCGAGAATCCCCGAAAAAATTGCCGAAATGGAAGCGGAGCTCGGCAAAGACAACAAGTACGGCGGTATTCTCCCCCGCCTTGCGCAGTATGAGCTGACGCTCCTCGACTGGGCAGACGAGCATAAGGGCACAAGACAGTATATCGCCTTTGCCAACAAGTGCTGGCCGGCGTTTCAAACGGAATTCAAGTTTGTCCCCTGCTATGTCAACAGCCGCCTTGCCGCAAGAGGCATTCCCGTTGCGTGCGAGGTAGATATTTACGGCGCACTGAGCGAATACATCGGCGTTTGCGTATCGGGCGGAGCCACTACTCTTCTTGACATCAACAACACCGTTCCCAAGTCAATTTATGACAAATCAATAAAATCTGCCTGCGGCAAGCGCATTTCCGAAACCTTTATGGGCTTCCATTGCGGCAACACCGCCTGCGGACTGCTCAAGAATCCGCACATGGGCTATCAGCTGATTATGAAGCGTGACCTTGAGCCTGAGCTTCCCGAGCCTGACATTACCAGAGGTACAATCGAGGGCAACATCAAGCCGGGCGAAATCACCTTCTTCCGCCTGCAGTCAACAGCGGATACCAAGCTCAAAGCGTATATCGCTCAGGGCGAAGTCCTTGACGCTGACTGCGAAAGCTTCGGTTCCATCGGCATCTTTGCCATTGACGAAATGGAACGTTTCTACCGTCATGTACTGATTGCAAAGCGATTTCCGCACCACGGAGCCGTAGCGTTCGGTCATCACGGCAAGGCGCTTTTCGAGGTCTTCAAGTATCTCGGAATCTCTGACATTTCTTATAATCAGCCGAAGTCAATTCCCTATCCTGACGAGAATCCGTTCGGATAAAAGCACGCACAGCGAAACTCCCGTTTGCAGGTCTGCAAACGGGAGTTTTTTGTTGATCATCGAAACAGCATCAACGAAATGCCAAGCCGTGAAGCTTTTCTTACTTATTCAGTATATTTTATCCTGTTACCCCTTTCACGGTTTTCGTCAGTTTCGTTGATTCCTTATAGGGCTTAAAAAGCATATACAGCATAAAGGCAAGTACGGCCAGGGCAAATATCAGTCCGACAAGTTGAAGATTTCCGGTTAAGGCTGAACCGATCTGATAAATCATCAGTGAAACCGCATAAGCAAACAGACACTGATAACCGATTGCAAACCACGTCCATTTTGCCGAATTCATTTCACGCTTAATGGCGCCGATTGCCGCAAAGCACGGAGCGCAAAGGAGATTGAACACAAGGAACGAATAAGCGGCAAGCTTTGTCATGCCTTCGAAATCGAGAACGCCGAATACGCCGACAACTTCTTCTTTGGCGACAAGGCCCATAATGGTTGCTATCGTTGCCTTGATGTTGCCGAAACCGAGCGGTGCAAAAATCCAGCAAAGTGCTTTGCCGATCATACCGAGGACGCTGTTTTCAAGCTCCATTTCCGTGCTGAACGTAAATGAACCGTCCGTCATGCCGAAGCAAGAGCCTGCCCAGATAACAATCGAGGAAAGAAGAATAATCGTACCTGCCTTTTTGATAAACGACCACGCGCGTTCCCACATAGATCGAAGGACGTTGCTGACAGTCGGCCAATGATACGCCGGAAGCTCCATAACAAAGGGTGCGGGATCTCCGGCAAACATTTTTGTCTTTTTCAGCATGATGCCTGAGATGATAATGGCTGCAATTCCGACAAAGTAAGCGCTCGGCGCCACCCACCATGCACCGCCGAAAAGTGCCGAAGCAATTAAAGCAATAATCGGAAGCTTTGCGCCGCAGGGAATAAAGGTTGTTGTCATAATCGTCATTCGCCGGTCGCGCTCGTTTTCGATGGTTCTTGACGCCATGATTCCGGGGACACCGCAGCCGGTGCCGATGAGCATCGGGATGAAGGATTTACCGGAGAGGCCGAACTTGCGGAACACGCGGTCCAGAACGAAGGCAATACGGGACATATAACCGCACGCTTCAAGGAAAGCAAGGAAAATAAAAAGCACAAGCATCTGCGGAACAAAGCCGAGTACCGCGCCGACACCGCCGACAATACCGTCAACCAACAGGCTGTTCAGCCATTCGGGCGTATTTGCCGCATCGAGACCTTTTTGAACAAGAACCGGTATACCGGGTACCCAGACACCGTACTCGGACGGATCGGGAACGCCTTGTGCTTCCTCGCCCAAAGCTTCATCGTAAATTGCTGAAATGTCGTAGCCTTCATGGATAAGAGAATCGGCATAGGAGCCGTACGCTTCGTCAAATGCACCGAAGTCCTCATCTGAAATCGCCGTTTGAAGCTCTTCGGCGCCGATTACGCCCTTTTCGGCGGCCGCATTGACAAGCGAAACCATTTCGTCTGTCCAGACATTTTCGGCTGCGTAATCCGTCATGGCATCATCATAAGCGGAAGATCCGATTCCGAAAAAATGCCAGCCGTCGCCGAACACACCGTCATTGGCCCAGTCGGTCGCAAAGCCGCCGACCGTTGACACGGATATATAATAGACAAGAAACATGATTATGGCAAAAATCGGAAGTGCCGCAAAGCGATTGGTAACAACCTTATCAATTTTATCGGACACCGAAAGCTTTCCGGCGGACTTCTTTTTATAACAGCCTTTGATCATCCCGCCGATATACACATACCGTTCATTCGTGATAATGGATTCCGCGTCGTCGTCCATTTCTTCTTCAACAGCTCTTATGTCCGATTCGATATGGTCGATCGTTGCTTTGTCAAGCTGTAATTGTTCAAGCACTTTGTCGTCGCGTTCAAAAATTTTGACGGCGTACCATCTTTGCTGTTCTTCGGGCATACTGTGCACAGCCGCTTCTTCAATATGCGCCAAAGCGTGTTCAACCGAGCCCGAGAAAGTATGCATCGGAACAGTTTTTCCGTTTTCGGCGCAGTCAATCGCCGCCTGAGCCGCTTCCATAATTCCCGTTCCCTTTAAAGCGGAAATTTCCACCACCTTGCAGCCGAGTTCTCTTGAAAGCTCCTGCGTGTTGATTGTATCGCCGTTTTTGCGGACGACGTCCATCATGTTCACCGCAACAACCACCGGGATTCCGAGCTCCGTCAGCTGCGTAGTCAGATAAAGGTTTCTTTCGAGGTTCGTTCCGTCGATGATATTCAAAATCGCATCGGGGCGTTCGGATATCAGATAGTTTCTTGCAACAACCTCCTCAAGTGTATAAGGGGAAAGAGAATAAATACCCGGAAGGTCGGTGATGATCACACCGTCATGCTTTTTGAGCTTTCCTTCCTTTTTTTCAACCGTAACACCCGGCCAGTTGCCGACAAATTGATTGGAACCCGTCAGTGCATTAAAAAGCGTTGTTTTCCCGCAGTTCGGATTACCGGCAAGAGCAATTCGCAGATTCATTTTTACTTCCTCACTTTCTTGGTTAGCTTTCGCTAACTCAGGTTTTAAATAATAGGGGGATGTACTCCCCTTTATCAGACGGTTTATTCCACTTCAATCATTTCGGCATCCGCTTTCCGGATAGAAAGCTCATACCCCCGAACCGTTACTTCAATCGGATCTCCGAGAGGGGCAACCTTGCGGATATGGACCGTAACGCCTTTGGTAATCCCCATATCCATGATACGGCGTTTTACCGCCCCTTCGCCGTGAAGCTTCACAACGGCAACTGTTTCACCGACATTTATCTGTCTGAGTGTTTTCATCTCTGTCTGGCCTCCTAAAACTGATAATATAAATAAACTGTGCAGAGCATCAGATCATGATTTTCTGCGCCATTTCCTTACTGACGGCAATCCGGGATTCTTTTACATTGACGATAACATTACCGCCTATGGTATTGATGACCTTTACGGTTCCCCCGACAACAAATCCGAGGTTTTCAAGGTGATTTTTCACGTCCTGTTTTCCGCCGATTTTTTTAATGATATTTTCTTCTCCGACGTCGGCAAGTGTAAGCGGCATCATATTATCACCCTTTCTGCAAACGCTTCGTTCAATTAGCATTGGCTAACTAACATGTCAAATCAGCGGTTAGCTTTTGCTAACCGAATATTATTATAGTGTTGCCTTTTGCTTTTGTCAATACTTTTTTTCAGTTTCTGTTTGATTTTTCGTTTTTCAGCAAAAGAGACAATAAGTTAGTCCTCGCCAACTTTCACGTTTGTGCACAATTACAACAGATATAATCTTACGGGCGGAATATTCTGACTCCCCTGCGACATGATGCTGTTTTTCCTTCCCTTTTTATCCATCAGTCTCCGGCTTCCATTGGGAAAAAGTCAATTCTTATGAATTTGACATTTTATCAGTTTGAATATAGGCAACCTTTAAAAACTTCAGGCGTTTGGCATAGTGAACAAATGATGTCGGATTTTAGGCAAAAATCCGTAGGAATACTCTGTGTATTTCAAGGATTGGGAACGACAAAGACGGCATTATTGGGGCATTATGGCGGATGCCGGGATGTTTTTAGAGGTTGCCTTTAATATTTATATCGACAAATTGGAATTTATCGCTAACCTTTATAAAAACGAAACGCTTCCTCATACATTATCCGAGACTGTTTTTCATCTCCCCACGATAACGGATCATCAGCATAACTTAATATCCAAAACGGTTGCTCTTGCACTAAGAATCCCGGTAACAGATTCCAAAGTTGGTAACATATCTTTCCAAATTCAGCTATAGTATAAACATCGGATTTATACACGGTTTCTAAACCACTAAATAGAGTCTTACCGAATATATATGAGTCAAAAGTATTCGTCTCATATTCAAAATATCTTTTCAATCGTGCAAAAGTATCCTTGTAATTGTTTGAGCACTCTTCTAACTCTAAAAGTATCATATTGTTAGGTGCTTCAGAAAACATTCTGTCTAAATGCACATTATATTCCTGCATAGAGCAAAATCCCCACGCCCAAAGATATGAATAAGCAAATAAACATTCCAAGTTCATCACCCCAAATTCAAGTTTATCGGGATAATCATATCATTTACCAAATATATAAGTCAAGGCAGTGAATAGAACATCATATGCGGCTCACTCTGTGGCGCAAAACTGACCGACGGTATTGTATCCCCCGCGACCGCAACTTTTCTCTCTTCACTTTTATCTCTTAACCGGAAAAGTCGCGATAGTAGAGAAGAGAGAAGAACGAAAAGAGAAGAGTGAAGAGAACAAAAAATCGCTGCGTTCGTTTTTGTCTGAATGACTTTCATAGAACACAGCGATTTCTTCTGTATGGGGAGCTAAAAAGGTTTTTATCAGCTCATTTTTCTCTTTGTCCTGGTGGAAATAGTCAATGCCGTTTCCGCCGCCATCAAAGTTATGATTACTTAGCTGTAAATCAGCTCCTTGAGGACGGTTTCCTCCGCCGAGCACCTTATGTTGTTCATCAGCTGCACCCATTTCATCTGGTCGGTTTCTTTCATCTGTTCTGTCACGCCCTGCGCTTTCATCATCTGCTCGGTCAGCCGCTCCAGCATCTCCTGAGCCTGCATCTCCGTCTCTTTCAGGGTTCTCATCAGAATTCCTCTCGACACGAGGCTCGTGAAATAGACTTTCCTGTTTTCCATCAGGAACTTCTTTCTCATCATACCGTACTTGCCAAGAGTAACGTTCTCCTCTGCCGGCAAGGTCAGGTTCGGGATTTTGTAATCTCCCACTTGTCTGTAAGTCATCTGTGCCATTTTCAGTGCTCCTTTCGGTGTGTGTATTTTCTATTGCACCCTCATCATACTCATTGTCTTTTGATTTGACAAATGTGCGAATTTGTTTTCTTTCATTTCTTTGAATACTTTTGACGGTGCTTTCAATTTCACGAAGTCCCATTTCCGCTATATCGCTGACCGCAACACCTAAAGATATCACGGCGGAAGGCGTATTGAAATTAAACAAATCCCTGAAATCTTCACGGTCGTAATACTCATCTGCATTGATTTTGCACCTTGTCATCATCATATATCCGACACTTGCGGTCAGGGCGTTTTTGAAAATCACCGAAATATTATCCTCGTCAAGCTCTTCAAGAAAACTGCCGTATTTACTGTCATTCAAAGTTAAAATATAGTCAAGAACATTGTCTTCAACCATATTTCTTGCCGTATCGTCGATTACACTTTCAAGTCCGCCTTCGGCAACATCGCCGAACGCATTGGAAAGTGCTTGTGCAACTTCTTCTTTGTAGCTTTCTTTCACTTCCCAGCGGGGAACTTCAAGACCCTGCCGTGAATTGGTGTCAGAAACATCAAAGACATACCGAAGCTTCTGATAGCTTCCCGAATAATCAAAAAGTGCAATGCCCGTGGCACCTCTGTTGACCCAGCGATTCAGTTTTTCGTTCCAGACGCCGATTTCCGCACAAGCCGTTGCATCAGGTCTTTGTGCGTAAATCAAAACCTGTTCAATAAAGTTGTACTTAAAGTTATTGGAAGCGGTTTTCAAAAAGGAGGTCCAATTCTCGTAACTGTTCGTAACCTTACTGATTTCGTCGTTAAACATAGCCGTGATAATCTGCAATTTACTTGCCATTCGTTATCACCTCATTATTCATCGTTTTTGGCAAGGAACGAGAACACCTTATTGTTTTTAACACAGTCCTGCAATTCATAAATGAGCAGAATATCCGCAAAACTCATTTTCTCGGATTTCACCAGATCGTTCGGCGTCAGCTTTTTCACCTGTTCTTCGGAAGTAACTCCTAAGGCTATGAGCTTTTCAATGATTTTTACTCTTTTCTGCATTTCGCTTACTTGTTTTGCCATTTGCTTTTTCCGTCCTTTCCATAAAATTTTCACATACTTTCTTGTAGCATATATCACATACATTGCCGTTTCGGTATCGGCAGTTTTTACAGCCGAGCTTCTTTTCATCAACTTTCATCTCTGACGATGAACATCACCGTGCTTCACCTCGCTCCTTATGAGGTCGGGTGGGGCTTCTGCTGTTCACACATTCCTCTCCGGCAATCGGCTCGACCTTACTGCCGTTATTCTCCATGATCTCTGCAAATTCACAGATATGATAGAGCCTGTCGCCGACCTCCGTATGATAATCATCAATATATCGGCAATATTTGATAGCCTTTTCTCCGTCCGATCTCAAAATTCTGATTTTATCTCCGTCCGGAATTCTGAAAAGCTCCTTGTAGTGAGAGTTGATGAATCGAATTCCCTTGCTCGCATTTTGAACATGAGTGTCAAGATATTCCTTGACATAACAGTAGCAATAAAGGTTGTATTCACCTCTGTTGGGGTTAAGTCTTAACAGATATGTGTGCTTATCCGTGTCAACTCTTACTCCGTAATACTGATTATCGGCACCGCTGTACTGTTTTGCCTTGCTGTGGCAATACTGACCCAGTCTCGAACGGTCATTGAGCAGTCTGCCGTAGCTTTCATCAAAGCGAAGCGCATTGATGACATCATCAAACTCCTTTTTGAACTCGTCGGTTTTGAAGAATGTGCAGATGTCATTCCAGGTTGAATAGAACTCTTTCCCGCTTGAACCGAAATCTGCACGAAGATAGCCGATACAGCCTGTCTGCTGATTCAACTGATTACTCTGTCTGAAAGTGTACTTTTCCAAGGCTTCAGTGACTGGTGTACCATTTATTTCTGTCATCTTTTTCATCTCCTCTTATTACTGCATACCCATGAGCGGTAATGCTATAATGGTGGGCATGGTCAAAGTGTGCTTTGCCAAGCTGCTTTGATACGAGAATATTCCCTTTTATGAGTCTTTTGATTGCAATCGAGTTACTGTAATTGCATACCATAATTGTTCCTTTCAAAATAAAAAGAGCTGTTCTTGTATTGAAACAAAAACAGCTCTAAGTGTCTATTTACTTTTATTCGTTGTATAATTTTATCAAGTATTTTTCAACTTCGCTAACCATTTTTTCGGCTTCATGAAGTTGATTAATCGATTCATTTTTTGATATAACATAAAAATCATCATAGTCACTATGGGATCTTACACTAAATTGAATATCAATAATTTTAGATATTTCAGTGCTTAAAATCCCCGTTTTAATATACCTTTTTCTGAACTCAGAGATTATTCCCGAATGTTTTTTGCTGTCAAATTCATCAAAAACCAAAACAGCTCTCATCGCATGAAACACAGCGTAGTACGAACGGTTGGCAGATGCCTTGAAACTTTCCGAGTTTATTAAAATCTGCGAATCCCTAAGACAGTTTTTCGCCGTATCTAACCTTACTTTTGACAGAGATACTTTATCTTCATACTGCAATTTTTACACCCTCTCTGTCCACATTACGATAGAATGGCAAAATATCTTTAAACTTGTAAAATCTATCCTGTGGTACAATACATAAAGACAACACACAGTCAAACTCTAATTCAAGCTCATAAATTTTGTCATAAATCCGTCTTGTATAATCGTTTATGTCCGCATTATCAATATCTGCCAGTATCATTATATCGACATCAGATTCATCATCATAATCTCCACGAGCATAAGATCCGAACAAAATTACACAATCAAGTCTATCCGACAATAAAGTCTTTGCTTGCTGTGCCACAATTGACAGAACTTTTTGAAGTTGATTTTCAATACACATTGCCATTCCTCCTTTCATCAGTATTAGTATACACCCATTTTGAAAAAAATGCAATGTTTTTGGTTTCTACCTGCCTACATGCCAATCGTCATAAGCAGAATCGGTTATTTTAATTGTGTTTGTGTTCATTGTTTTGCTAATCATACCTGCCGGCGTCCACATATCACTTTGAGTAATACTGACGATATAGTTGCCGTTCGGATACCAAAGCGGTGTAAAGTGAACGGTACCATATGAGCCGTTTTGTGGGAAGTACCACTTTTTTGATGATAAGGTAAGAGTTTTACATTCACCGACTGCAAGGGAATATCCATATTCGGGGAACCTTGCAACCGCATACTGCGGGAAAGTGAACGCATCCGCGGTAGCATAAGCTTTACCTGAAATAAATCTTGCTCCACAATTCAAATCAAGGCTTAAGCCATAGCCTGATTTCATAGACCAAGTTGTGCCTTCCCGTTTTGCCGTACTGCCCGTCGCAGGAGTAACAGATGCGGATGCACTCGAAATTCCAAGGCCGTAGGTTACCTTTGAAAAATTGCCGTTACTGTCACAAGTCCATTGCCACCATTCGGCTGTTTGATTTGTTGTTGCAGGTGTAGATTTGATACTGAAACCTGACGGAGCTTCCTTTTCAAACTGCGTATCCGGAGTAGTTGAGGTTACATACGGCGTTGTGGTGTAATATGCACTGTTGGGGTTATATGCCACACCGCCGTCAATAATTTCACCTACAATTCTAACCTTAGCAGAATGGAGTCCCGTCGGGACTTTCCACTTAAAATGCACTAAGTTGTATTCGTTACCCGGCACAACAACATAATTTCTGGTATAGGTTGCAATTACATTACTGCCGTTATACACCTTAAATCTTACCTTGATATCGGAGTTGACATTGCTGTAATCGTCAGAGTAATTGTTGTTTACCCAAAAGCTCGTGATAACTTCTGTGTTTTCACGATAGTCGGCATTTTGTGCAATCGGCTGAAGCGTCAACGGATGCTTGACCTTGCAGCTTAAAGTCTTAGCATTGTTTTCACCGTTTGTTTCATACTCGGTGTTGTAGATACCCAATCCCTCAAGATAGACGCCGCCCCAGATATCAATGCTTCTCTTATTCGGCACGGTAAAAGTATATCCGTCAACGGTTACAGAGGAGTTTGCAGGAATGGCATACACGCCGCTGATTTTTGACTTGTCATTCTTGTAGCCCTCAACAAACACCTTGGTGTCGGTATTGTTTTTGTACTCATATCGCACAAGAACATTTTGTCCCGCCTCAAGATTATTTGAGTCAAGCACCGCTTTTGTTGAAGCGTCAACAAGAACGATTTTTGAAAGAGCAATATCCGATTTCACAACCGGCAAATCAAGCCATGTTGACTGCGTTGTGCGCGTCTTATCACTTGCCCACCATGTTTCAAGCTTAAACCTCAGCCTGTTCTGACTTGTTACCGGAACGGTGTAGGTTTCAATTGCGCTGTTTACCGTAACGGATTGCGATTTCATGATGGTTACCTTGTTTTTTACGGCATCAAAGCCGTCATTTTCGCTGTACACCGTTGTCCATGTTCCGTCTTTGTAGGCGTACATCGAACCTCTCAGATATTCCAGAGCGCCCCATGTGTTGTCAGCTGTATATCGGTATGCCGTCCGAATATGCTGACCGGAATAGAGCTTACCGCCTGAGCCTCCCGTTCCGTTATATGCAACCACTGAGTCGTCATATCCGGTCGCCTTGACCTGTGTTCGGTAAACGACCGGCTTAATCGGGATATACAAGGTCTTTTGAGCACCGGTTCGCAGTACATTTCCGTTCTCATCAATCCAGTTTTGTCTTGCATAAATGGTAATACAGCTTAAATCCTCCGTCAGCGTTTTGTATTTCCCCGTAAACTGAACGGGGAACCATTGTGAAGAGCTGTCGAAACTGCTTAATGTGACATCTCTTGTCACCCAATCACCGCCGACAAACTTTACATACTGCCTTACTCTTGTATTCTTTACTTCGGGCAGGAAGTTCACATTCAGCCATATCGTATTGCCGATTGTCGGATAATCCGTTCTGTATAAATAGTCGTCAAAGGTTGTTCCTGTGGCGATACCGTAAAGCTTGTTTTGAGTACCCTTGGTACCGTCATATACATAACATTCCTTTACCTTGAGTTCGGGCAAATAACGCCATTGTGCATACAAGATGACGGTTGCACCGTTTTCCGTTGTAAGGTTCTTGACATTGACATTGTCACCGTAGTTGGTACCGCTGCCGTCCGCTTTCGTATTCCAATAGGTAAACTCATGGGACTTTCTCGTGAAACCGTTCGGCGTCAGTCTTTTCAGCTCGTCGTACGTCATTGTCATGGAGGCGGTTGATCCGCCGTCCGCTCCGTTTCCGTCAAACTTCACCGTATAGGTGATCGGTTTCCACTGTGCATACAGATTGATTACTGCGCCGTTGACCGTAGTCAGATTCTTAACGGATTGCTTATTCGTATAGCTTGTGCCAGTTCCGTCCGCTTTGGTGTTCCACCCGGAAAACAGATAGCCTGTTTTCGTAAAACCGTTTGCGGTCAGGTTCTTCGCTACATCATAAGTCATTGACATAGAGGCTGTCGAGCCGCCTGTGCTTCTGTTACCGTAGAAGTTAATAGTATAGGTGTTCGGCTTCCATTGTGCATAGAGATAGAAAGTACCGCCGTTTACCG
>JBJFHV010000047.1:0-19552 GCA_051894015.1 Acutalibacteraceae bacterium
AAGCTTTTCACCGATCAGCTTCTGGTTGGTATTGACGTCAACGCCGCCTTCTTTTCCAAGAATATAGTTGAGATTCGGAAGTCCGGCAACGTTGTAGCAGACGATGCTGAAGCTGTCGCCGTCTGCCGCTGAAGTGCCGATAACAAGACAGCTTGCCGCCATGATAACGCACAAAAGAACGGACAGCAGCCTTTTCATTTTTTTCATTAAAAACTCCTCCTTATAAATCTTATCATTATTTTTTATCCGAACAGCCATTCAAGCAGATTGACGTTGTACCCTGCTTCTTTGACTTCGGAGAAAATACTGAAATTGTTGATAAACGAATAGATTGTTCCGATCAGTCTGACAACATCATCAAGCGGATTTCTTGTCTTTTTCGGGTGACCGCCGTTTTCGCCGGTTTTGGTGATCGTAAAGGTATTGAACAGCTCATCTGAATCGAGTGTATACGAGTTTACCGTGAGTGTGTCGCCGTCAAAGTCAAGAAGATTGTACATCACCTCGGGAGCAAGATAAGCGTAGCCCGCATTCTTTCCGAGCGGGGCTTCGGTTGCCGTTTCGGGGCGGTTGACAGCACCGGAGGTGAAATAGATCGTACCTTTTGGATTTGTCATTTCACTTTGATAAGCCCCAACGGTTCTGTTGCCGTAAATGACGTTGGAAACCGTATAAAAGTGGCTGTGACCCAACAGCACGAGGTCGATTTTGAATTCGTCACAGATCGGCGACCATAAAAGCTCCATGATTTTTACCTCAGGAATCCGGTGAGGCTCTCTTTCACCGTAAAGGTCATGGTGGAACATCATGACCTTCCATTTTACATCGGGATTTTGTTCGATTGCTTCTTTGACGAACGCACGGTGATCGACACCGCTTCCTGTTGTGCTGTCCATCACAAGAAACAGGGCATTGTCCTTGACAAACCAATAATCCGAACCGATATAGGACTTGACCAGCTGACCGTTGTCCTCGTTCGGTACGTTCTTAAAGCTTTTATACTCGGTGCCCTTTTTGTCGTGGTTGCCGATTGCCGTTGCCACGCTGACCGACTTTAAAACGGGCGACGCGGAAAAGCCCTTGTATTCACATTCGAGTGCCAGTGAAGCCTGATCGCCTGCGGAAAGAACAAGCGACAAATCGGGTCTTTTTTCGGCGGCGCTTTCAAGCGTCTGACTGAAAACCCGTGCGCTTTCCTTTACCGAATCCGGTTCGTCCTCTTCAAGGCTGACATGAACGTCTGTGACATAAAGGGCGGAAAATTTGCCGTCCTTTTTATCGGTCTTAAAAGAGTATACGGCGGATTCGTAGCTGCCGCTTACACATTTATAATAATAAACGGTGTCCTCTTTAAGTCCGCTTACAGTGACCTTGTTTGCATAGTCGCCATCGGTTGCTTTGATGCAAATTCCTTTGAAAACCGTGTTCAGTGCGTCCTCGCTTTCGCCGAGAAGTACCTGCGGCTCGCTTTTTTCTTCGCTGTACCAGGAAAGCAGTCTTTCGCTTTCATCGCTTCCGGGAAAAACGGTAACCGCACTTTTTGCGTCTGCTGTTTCCCAATAAGCCGACCATTCGTCCTCACTTACCGCAAAAGCCGAAGAACAAACCGAAGTGATCATCATAAGGCTCAAAGCCAAAGTCAAAATTTTTCTTGCTGTTTTCTTCATTCTCTTTTCTCCTTTTCGCTGTTTTTCTCCCTGAAAATAAAAAACTGTCGGCAACGGGATCTGTTTTGTTTTAAGGGTAAAACTTAAATCAAACATCCCGGCTACTGCCGACAGTCAAGTGCCGAAAACTACGACACTTCTTCACTATTCACTCTTACTTCTTACTTACGCTTGAAGTTTTTCAAGCGTTATTCTCCGCCGCCGACGGAACCGTCCCAGGTGTCAACGTGCGTCGCTTTCATTTCCTCCTCGTCAAACCAACGGGTGGTAACCGCCTTCGTTTCGGTGAAGAAGCGGAAACCGTCCTTGCCCAGGCAGTGCAGGTCGCCGATGAAAGAGTTCTTGTGTCCCGTGAACGGGAATACACCGACGGGAACGGGGATACCGACGTTTACGCCGACCATACCGCCGTCCGTGCGCTTAGCAAATTCTCTTGCATAGTAGCCGTTCTGAGTGAAGATAACCGAGCCGTTTGCGAACGGGTTGCGGTTCATGATCGCAAGACCCTCTTCGAAGCTCTTAACTCTCTTGATGCAAAGTACGGGTCCGAAAATCTCCTGCGTGCCGACGGTCATATCCTCGGTAACGTTGTCAAGGATTGTCGGTCCGATATAGAAGCCGTTTTCAGCACCCTCGACCTTGACGTCACGTCCGTCAAGAACCATCGTAGCGCCCTCGTCAAGACCCTTCTGGATCCAGTCAAGAACGCTCTTCTTATGAGCGGCGGAAACGACGGGGCCGAGCTTGGAATCGGGAAGATAGGCAGGGCCTACTTTCAGCTCGCTTGCGAACTGCTTTAAGTATGCAACAAGCTTGTCAGCGATCGTGTCCTGTGCGACAACAACGGGAAGAGCCATACAGCGTTCACCGGCGCAGCCGAAAGCGGAGTTGATAATACCTCTTGCGCTTCTTTCAAGAGCGGCGTCCTCCAGAACGAGAGCGTGGTTTTTCGCTTCGCAAAGGCACTGTACTCTCTTTCCGTGAGCGGCGGCGGTTGCGTAAATGTGCTTGCCGACGCTTGTGGAACCGACAAAGGTGATGCCCTTGATGTCGGGGTGGGTCAGGAAAATGTCAGCCTCGACACGGCTGCAGGTAACAAGGTTAACAACGCCCTTGGGAAGTCCGGCTTCGACAAGAAGCTCACAAAGACGCATTGCGGTCATCGGAGTCATGGAAGCAAGCTTTAAAACGATCGTGTTGCCGCAGGCGATGCACATCGGAACCATCCAGCCCATCGGAATCATGCCCGGGAAATTGAACGGAACGATACCGGCGAAAACGCCGACCGGCTCATAATAAAGCGTGGTGTCGTAGCCGCTCGAGGTGTCTCTCATGCTGTCTCCCATGGTAAGAGACGGCGCGCTGATTGCGTGCTCGACGGGCTCTTTGACCTTGAGAATATCGCCCTTGGCTTCGGAAAGAACCTTGCCGTGTTCAAGAGCACAGAGCTTGGAAAGCTCGTCCATATTTTCGATCAGAAGCTCTCTGAATTTATAGAGAACCTGCACTCTTTTCATTACCGGGGTATTCGACCACGGACCGAACGCTTCCTTTGCGCATTTGATTGCGTATTCAACCTCATCGGAGGTACAGCACGGCGTCTTGGCGATCACCTCACCTGTGCTGGGATTGTAAACGTCCATGTACTTTTCGGTTTTCGACTCAAGCCATTCGCCGCCGGCAAAATACTTGAGCTGTTTGATTTGTGCCATCGGAACACATCTCCTTACTTTATAATTTAACATCTTATATTAAGCCACAAACTACAAAAAAAATCAAGTAAAACCCGGATATTTGTTGCGTTACACCGTGATTTTTTTCGCCGCTTCAGCTAACATCTCTTCAGCCATATCTTTTATCTCGTCAAACGGCAGGTGAAGCGGGTTGGTTTCGATCACTTCTTCAATCGAAAGGCGTTTTGCTTCGTCTGCGTCCGCCTCAAAAAGACCGACAACCGCAATCGTCTTTTTTGCCTTGCTTCTTTTTGCAACACCGAACGGTGCTTTTCCGAAAAGGCTTTGCGAATCCATTTTCCCCTCGCCCGTGATGACAAGGTCGGCGTTTTCGCTCAACGTTTCGAATTTCGCCGCATCAAGGATACAGTCAATTCCGCTTTGAAGCTTTGCGCCGAGAAAAGCCGCCGCGGCAAAGCCCATTCCGCCTGCTGCACCGGCACCGGGTAATGATGAAAAGTCTTTCCCGAGCGTTTCGGCGGTCACTTCGGCAAGCTTGCGAAGTCCGTTGTCAAGAAGTTTCACCTGTTCTTTGTCCGCACCCTTTTGCGGTGCAAAGACAAAAGCGGCTCCGGTTTCACCGGTAAGCGGATTTTTTACGTCGCAAAGAACGGTAAGCGGTGTGCTTTGCAGTCTTTTATCAAGAGCGGACAAATCGATCGCTTCAATGTGTGCCAAGTCATCGGCACCCTTCGAAATAACCGAGCCGTCGGCCTTCAGAAACCGTACGCCGAGAGCGGAAAGAAAGCCCATTCCGCCGTCGGTCGTTGCACTTCCGCCAAGGCCTAAAATGATTCTTTCGGCACCCTTGTTCAGTGCTTCAAGAACCAACTGACCCGTCCCGTAGGTCGAAGTCCGGAGCGCATCGTTTTCTTTCTCAATGCTGATGCCGCTTGCCGCCGCCGTTTCAATCACAGCGGTTTTATCCTTGAGCAGTGCATACGTTGCGTCAATTCCGTTTCCGAGCGGACTTTCGGCTTTTACAGTTATCATTTCACCGCCGAAAATATGATAGTACGCGTCACTTGTACCCTCGCCGCCGTCCGCAATCGGGATTTTCACAATTTCGGCTTCGGGGTATTTTTCTTTCAGTACGCCGCCTATGATGTCGCAGACTTCGACAGACGACAGCGTCCCTTTGAACGAGTCGGGAGCAATCAAAATCTTCATTTTTTCATCAACCTTTCCAACACTTCGTCAAGACTATCGGCAACGGGTACTCCTGCGGTTAAAAGCCGCTTTTTCGAAAAGTGTCCGCGGCTTGTCAGAATACAGTCACAGCCTAACGCCTTTGCGGTTTCGAGGTCGTGAAGCGTATCACCGATAAAGACCGCTGTTTTCGGGTCAATTCCGTTTTTATTGAGCCACGAAAGAGCCGTCTGTACCTTGCTCTGACCTAATTTGTTGTCCGTTCCGAGAACACAGTCAAAATATTCGCCGATTTCATATCGGGCAACCTGAGACAGAAGCATATCCTGTTCGGTTGCGGAGATAATGACCTGGGTAAAACCGCTTTTTGAAAGCGTGTCCAGAACTTTTTTTGCATCGGGAAAAAGCTTGGTCGTTTCAAGCCGTCTTTCATATTCGGCGGCGTATATTTCGGCAACCTCTTCAAAGCTTTCGTTTTCAAATGTATAGCCGATCAGATAATAAAAATCGAGGATCGGGAAGTCAAAGTTTTCAAGATAGAATTCCTTGGACGGTAAGGGCGGAAGATTTCTTTGATGAAGCATACTGTTTTCAAGATCAATATTCATCTGAAGATCGTCGATCAGCGTGCCGTTCCAGTCCCATAAAACATAAGTATATTTCTGCATTTTTAACCTCATAACACTTTTTCTTTAGGCAACCTCTAAAAACTCAAGGCGTTTGGCATAGTGCACAAATGATGTCGGATTGAAGCAGACATACTCTGTGTATTTCAAGGATTTTTAACGACAAAGACGGCATTAGTTGTGTGCTATGACGAATGCCGGGATGTTTTTAGAGGTTGCCTTTATTATAGCATACTTTACGCCGACAGTACAGCAAAACTTCTGCGGCCAAAAAAGGTCTGCCATCTTTTTTATACCGTGCTTCAATTATTACAATATTTTAATAATTGATTTTCTTTCCGTTATTGAAACCTTTCAGAAAAAGTGATATATTATATAGCGTATTGATTAAATGATCCGGGAGATAAAGATAATGAAAACGCTTGAAATGATTGTGCCCTGTTTTAACGAAAGCGATGTTCTCGAACTGTTCTATAAAGAGGTTACACCCATCATGCAGTCGCTTGACGGATACGATTACAGCTTTATTTTCGTAAACGACGGAAGCCGTGACGATACGCTGAAAATCATCAAGGCTCTTGCCGAAAAAGACGAAAGAGTCAAATACATATCTTTTTCAAGAAACTTCGGAAAAGAGGCGGCGATGCTGTCCGGACTTCGTTACAGCCGTGCGGATTATGTCGGCATTCTCGACGCCGACTTACAGCACAGCCCTCAGCTGATTCCCGAAATGCTCAAAGCTCTTGAGGAGGGCTATGACGTTGCGGCGGCGAAAAGAAGCGACCGAAAAGGCGAAAGCGGCTTAAAAAGCTTTCTCTCCGACTCGTTTTACAAGGTTGCCAACAAAATGACCGAGGTCGAAATCGACAACGGCGCGCAGGATTACCGGATCATGAAGCGCAAGGTTGTGGAAGCGATGCTTTCCATGACCGAACACAACCGCTTCACAAAGGGCATTTTCAGCTGGGTCGGCTTCAAAACGAAATGGTTCCCGCACGAGAACCGTGAACGTGCCGCCGGCAACACAAAGTGGAACATCAAAAAGCTTCTCAAATATGCCATCGACGGCATTTTAAGCTACTGCGATTCGCCTTTGCGGCTTCCGATTTATTCAGGCGGTCTTTCGGCCTTTGCCGGTCTGGTTTATTTCATCGTTTTCCTGATTTTGCATTACGGCTGCGGCTGGGCCCTTTCGGGGCTTCATGTGGTGCTTGCCGCGCTTCTCGTCATCGGCGGAATCATCATGCTGTGTCTCGGCATTATCGGCGAATACCTTGCGCGGATTTATGAAGAGGTCAAGGGCAGACCCGTCTTTATCGTTGACGAAACAAATATTGAAAAGTAAAAACACAAAACAACACCGGGATTGTGCAGGTCACAGTCCCGGCTCATTTTTTACTGTTCGCAGACGCCGACCTTGAAAACGGTCATTGTTCTGAATTTTTCCTTTGCCTTTATTACGCAGGACGGAAACTCCGGGCGGTTCGGCGAATCGGGGTAGAACTGCGTTTCCAGACAGAAGCCGTAATGCTTCTGAAGTCCGATACCGTTCTTGCCGGTCTCTCCGTCCATGAAATTACCGGTATAAAACTGAACACCGGGAAGATCCGTAAACACGGTCAGCTGTCTGCCGCTTTTTTCGTCAACGGCTTTTGCGGCAAGACGAAGCGTTCCGGCTTCTCCGTTGATGCAGAAGTTGTGGTCATATCCGCCCGCATTTTTCAGTTGCATGTCGTCGGCATGGATATCCCGTCCGATTTCTTTTGCGGTCGTAAAGTCGAAAGCCGTCCCCTTGACCGCGCGGATTTCGCCCGTCGGAATGCTGTTTTCGTCCGTCGGGGTAAAATAATCACAGTTGAGCATAATTTTCGTGGAAAGCACATCGCCGTTTGCCGTCGTGCCGAGATTAAAATAGGCATGGTTGGTCAGGTTGATAATCGTATCCTTGTCGCTGACCGCTTCGTAATGCAGTTCCAATTCATTCTTGTCGGTCAGGATATAGGTGACCTTGACGTCAACGTTGCCGGGAAAGCCCTCTTTTCCGTCCGGGCTGTGATAGGAAAATTCAACGGCGTTGTCGTCCACAATAATGGCGTTCCAAAGAGCGCTGCTGTATTCGGCGCCGCCGTGCAGGCAGGTGATGTCCTTCTCGTTTTTGGTAACCTGATATTCTTTTCCGTTCAAGGTGAATTTTCCGCCGCCGATCCGGTTGGCATACTGACCGATCACTTCGCCCGTAAAGGTTCCGGAGTTGATATGACCGAGAATGTTGTCAAAGCCGGCAATAATATCACCGTTTTCTCCGTTCTTGTCGGGACAGCAGAATGAATCGAGGGTCGCTCCTCTTGTAATGATTCCGGCGGTTACGCCGTTGTTGTTTTCAATCGTATAAAGATAGACGGGCCTTGAATCCGGCATCGTATCATAAAGTGTTTTGGTTACGCTCATATTGCTTCTCCTTTTCGGTTTTTGTTTTTTGATTATATCATATGTTCGCCGGAATGTAAATCCGATTTTATTCGTAGTTTCCGGATGTCGGTCAAAACAGAAAAGCATTTTTCAAAATCTGCTGAAAATCAAGGTTGAAAAATAATTGTGGATATGGTAGAATTTATAGAAATGATATTTCCCGGCAGAAAGGCGGATGAAAATGAAATACGAAAAGCTGAAAACGATGATCCAAGAAAGCCGCAACCTCTGCGTTTTTACCGGCGCCGGCATCAGCTGTCCGTCGGGTATTCCCGATTTCCGCTCCGCCGACGGTCTGTATAACAGGGAAACAAATTTTACTTTCCCACCCGAACAGATTATTTCCCATTCGTTCTTTCTTCAGCATACGGATCTGTTCTACGAATTTTACAAAAGCGCGATGCTTTATCCCGCCGCCAAGCCGAATGCCGCTCATCTTTATTTTGCAAAGCTTGAAGCCGACGGGAAAAACGTCACCGTAGTCACTCAGAATATCGACGGGCTTCATCAGGCGGCAGGAAGCAAGGACGTTGTTGAACTGCACGGGAGCGTTCACAGAAATTTCTGTACAAAATGTAAAAAGTCCTTTTCTCTCGAATATGTTGCAAACAGCAAGGGCATTCCGCTTTGTGACGAATGCGGCGGCATCATCAAGCCGGACGTGGTTTTATATGAAGAGCCGCTTGACGAAGCCGTTATAGACCGGGCTGTTTCGGCGATTGAAAGGGCAGATACGCTGATCGTCATCGGTACATCGCTCGTCGTCTATCCCGCCGCTTCTTTCGTCCGGTATTTCAAGGGAGACAACCTTGTTCTCATCAATAAATCCGAAACCTCGTTTGACCGCTATGCTTCTCTGACCTTCAACGAGGACGTGATCCGGGTTATCAACAAAATCGAATAAAGACCGTAAAAAGCAGGGGATTGTAATTATGAAAAAAGCGCGTATTGAATGGATAGACCGGTTCAAAGCTGTCGGTTTTTTCTTCGTTATTCTCGGACACTTTGAAATAAACGCCGTTTTAAAATCCTGGATATACTCGTTTCATATGCCGCTTTTCTTTTTTGCAAGCGGCTTTACGATGAACTTTGAAAAAATAGTTCAGACCGACTTCAAAGACTATTTCGTCTCAAAGTTCAAGCGAATGATTATTCCGTATTTCTGGCTGGAAATGATCTCTCTGACGCTCTACTTCATCAGACGGTTTTTGTTCGGAAAACCGCTGAACGACCTTGTCAAACAGCTGATCGGCATTTTTGTCGTCAATACCGAGGTTTACGACGGTACGCCGAGCGCGGCTCTTTATTTCGTCGTGCTTCTTTTCTTTGCGCAAATCTGTCTTTGGCTGTTTATAAAAATATCGAAAAATAAGCCGCCTGTGTTACTTGCGCTGATTTGTGCGTTTCTTGTTTTCAGTCTGGCAACGCTCGAAAAGCCGTTTATAATGCACCTAAACGTTGTTCCCGTTGCGGTTTTTCTTCTCTATATCGGAAATGTCGCTGCCGATTTTTATAAAACATATCTGAAAGAAAGAATAGAAAGGACCAACACGCTTTTCCTCTTTGCCCTGAGCGCCGTTTTCCTTCTTGGCGGACTTGCGGTCTGGCTTATTAACGGCAGAGTCAGTCTTCATTACAATATGTACGGCAAAAGCTTCCTGCTTTTTGTGTTAAGTGCCTTACTGACCAATATCGGGCTTGCCGCCGTTTGCATGCGGCTTCCGTCCTCCGGCTTTCTCTCGTTTGTCGGACAAAATACACTCTTTTATATGGGGCTACACACCGTCATAAAAAACTATATGATCAATATTCTCCGGCTGTTTTTCGACCGGAATTCAACCGTGCTGTTTTGCTTTATGGCGGTCATCTTATATCTGATACTGTATCCGCTTGCCAAAATCACGGACAGATATTTTCCCTTCGTTATCGGAAAAGAAAGCACGGAAAACAACCGACAAGCTTCGCTTTGCCAGACATCGGCCTTTGCGTTTGCTTTTGCCGCACCGGCCTGTGCCGCTTTCAGCAAGCTGATGTCGGTTTGTTTCCCCGTTCTTTTCACATATAACTACTTCAAAGTCATTGCCTTTTTGTGCTTCTTAGCGGTTCATTTTGCGGCATGTCTTGCCGTGTGCAGCTTTTTGAGAAAATATATCCCGATTGTTTTTCTTATTGAAAAGCAATTACCACAAAAAAGAAAGGATCAAAAAAATGAAAAGTAAACGAATCGTATGGATTGATCTTTACAAGTCAATCGGCTTTTTCTTCGTTATTATCGGTCACCTTGAAGCCCCCAGACCTCTTGTATTATGGATTTATTCGTTTCATATGCCGCTTTTTCTTTTGGCAACGGGGTTTACGTTCAATTTTGAAAAAGCGTATAACACAAAATTCAAGGACTTTCTGTGGACTCGTTTTAAAAAGCTCATCATCCCTTATTTCTGGATGCAGATGATGTCCCTTTCCATTCTTTATTTAAGACGGCTGATTCTCGGCGGAAAGATTCCCGACTTTACCGATTATTTGTGTGCGACCTTTGTATCCAACACGGAAATCAACAGATTTTCTCCCTGTCCCGCACTTTATTACATCGTTCTTCTGTTCTTTGCCGAAATCGGATTTTATGCAGTAATTAAAATCTCAAAATGCGACAAAAGAATGATGTTTGCCGTCTTGTTTTCGCTGTTACCGCTCAGCCTGCTTACCCGCGGAAAAGACGTTATTATGCATCTGAACGTCGTCCCCGTTGCCATGATGCTCATTTTCATCGGCAAAATCATGATGGAGCTTTACAAAGGCGGTTTCAAAGAAAAACTCGAAGCGCTTTCTTCCGCCCGATATGCCGTTATCTGTGTCGGGCTTCTGGCTCTCGGCATCGCTCTGGCTTTCTTAAACGGCCGATCAAGTATTCACACCAATAAATACGGAAAGGATTTTACCCTTTATATCTTATGCGCACTGATCACGAACATTGCCGTTGCTATGATTTCCATGAAAGCGGTAAAGCTTCTCTCACCCAACAGCATTTTCATATATATCGGACAAAGCACGCTGTTTTATATGGGTCTTCATTCTCAGATCAAAAATGTTCTGGAACAAATTGCCCGGAAGTTTACCGATATTGAGTCGGCGCCGTTTCTTATCGCTGCGACTTTGATTCTTTACTTCGGTCTGATTCCGCTGTCTAAAATTACGGACAAATACTTCCCGTTTGTAGCCGGCCGGTCAACGATCAATCAGGACAAAAAGACCGATATTTGTCAGACTTTCATGACAGTCTTTGCGTCTTTCCCGTTGTATTATGTTTCGGCGGCACATCTTGCACAAGCTCTTTTCCCCGCTGTTCTTTCGGGAGTCATGACAAAAGCCGTCTACTTTGTTGCCGGCGCTCTGATATGGACTGTACTTTGTTATTTCGGCTGTATAGTTGTCAGAAAATTCCTTCCGGTCGTATTTCTTATTGAAAAGCCAAAGCAGGCCTTGAAAAACGGCGGAGATATGATTAAAACATAAGAACGGAGAAAATCAATGAAAAAAGAGCGTATTGCATGGATAGACCAACTCAAAGGCTTTGCTTTTTTTACGGTTATTCTCGGTCATGCGTTGACAAATGCAACGGTTAAAAGCTGGATATATTCTTTTCATATGCCGCTTTTTCTGCTGATTACCGGTTTTACGCTTAATATTGAAAAGCTTTATGCCTCTGACTTTCTCAGCGTCCTGAAGAAAAACACCAAGAGAATGATTCTTCCCTATGTCTGGTGTCAGCTTCTTTGCATTATACCGTTTGTCATCAATGTACACCTTGCATCCAAACGGATTCAGATCAAAGATCTTCTTTTGGGCATTCTTTGTTCAAACAGCAGAATTTATCCGATGCCGTCTTTGCCGGGCTACTATATCATCATCTTGTTCTTTTCTCAGCTTTTGCTTTGGGCAGTCATAAAAATCACCAAAAAAAATCAAACCATGACGGCAGTCATTTTGTGTGTTCTTGCCGCTTTCGGCGCGGCTTCCGGATACGGTGCGGTTATCTGGCATTTAAACGTTGTTCCGACTGCTGCTTTTATCATTTTTATCGGCAAAATCCTGATGGAGCAATATATAAAGAACAAAGATATAATTGACAATCTTTCAAAAGTAAAATACGGTCTTTCCTGTGTTGTTCTTCTTGCGCTCGGCGCGGCGTTCTGTTCGTTTAACGGTCGTGTCAGTCTGCACTATAATTCGTACGGAAACCAATATATATATTTTCTTGTCTCCATGCTTGCAACAAGCATCGCCTTTTGTCTGATTTTCATCAGGCTCAGACCGATAAAAATTCTTGACTACGTCGGGAAAAACACTCTGTTTTACATGATGATGCATCTTCCTGTTTTACTGCTTCTCAAAAGATTAGAGGGCAGCTTCAGCGAGCATTTTTACATGGATTATATTAACTCGGTCATCATTTTCCTGATTCTGATTCCGCTTACGAAGCTTGCCGAAAAATATGCTCCGTTTCTCCTTGGAAGAGAATATACAAATTTTGGTCTGTCATCGCAGATCGGCGCTTTTACCACCTTGGCGCTCGCCGCTTCGGTCTCATTTTACGAGCTTGCAACAAAGCTTGTCGCCTTGACAAGTCCGCTTCATTACCTGCTTTTCGTTTTGGTTTTCCTTGCGATATGCACCGTAATTTATTTTATTTCGATCAGACTTTTTCCGGTTGTCTTCCTTTGCAAAAAAGAGACAGTCCATGCCGCTTTTTCCAAAGAAAAACGGCGTTTATCGCACCGTAATATACCGCAGGATCCATAACCGAAAAAGCTTCGGAAAACAAATCATTCCGATATGGTCCCCCCTCTCCGGGCAGCAATGGTGGCCTAAGAGTTAACATATCGCAATGAATTGATATACATTTATACTTACAGAGAGGAATGATCATGAACATGAAAACATTTTTATCGGCTTTACTTGCATTCATCACAGTCATCAGCGGCTTTTTTACAAGCATTGACAGCGTAAATGAGCTGAAAGGCAAGGGCGACATTTCCGGCTATGCGCAGACCGCTTCGTGTAAAAAGGAGCTTGTTGATCTCAAGACGGATGAAAACGGAGATTTCACCGTTTTGCAGTTCACTGACACGCATTTCACGACCGGCATTTCGTTTGCGGACGTTCTTGTTCTTACCAAAATGAAAGCACAAACCGAAAAATACGATCCCGATCTTGTGGTCATCACGGGCGATATGCTTGACGACGGAGACCGCGGAGCTTTCAACAAATTTTACGTTCTTCGGCAGGTCGCAGGACTTTTCGAAGATCTCGGTCAGTACTGGGCTTATGTTCCCGGAAACAACGACGGACAAAACTACGGTTCAACGGAAGATATCGCCGCCTATCTTTGCGGATATGAGCACTGCCTGATTTCTGACGAAAAGGATATTTCCGGTGCAGTCTCATACAGCATTGACATTCTTGACGGCGAAGAAATGACCCATTCGATGGTCTTTCTCGATTCGATGGATTACGACAGTGAGGACAGCGAACACATTTACGGATATGTTCACGAGGATCAGGTAAACTGGTGCAAAGACGAAATTGAAGACAAGAAAACCGAAAAGGAAACCGTCACCGTAAGCGTCTTTATGCACGAGAACACCCCGGCTTTCCAAAAAGCCGCCGAAAACGGAACTGCCTATCAAAAAGGATATGCAACCATTGCCCGTTCCCCTGAAAAATACGACATTCCGAAAAATCAGCCGCTCGACGATGTCTTTGACGAAAGCGGAGTCGTCGGTCTTGTTGCGATCGGCCATGTCCATCCGGCAAGCCCGATGTGCAGCTTTTACAACGGAACGTATTATCATATCGCTTCTAAGACCTCCGTCGCAAGCACGCTGATCACAATCCACACCCGCGAGGACAATGTGAAAGAAATGTATGATTTTTCGGTCGTACGATAAAACCATTTACAGTAAAAATCACCCGACCGCCGGGTGATTTATTTATAACAGATTCTTTTTTGGGGTTCTCCATATTACCCGTCTGTGCTCGGTAAAATTTAGTTTGTCGCGTGGCGACACCAATGCCGGGGTCGCGTAGCGACGCCAATCCCGGGGTAGGCAGTGCTTAATTGAAAGCGGAGTGCCCGAGCCGTGAACTGAGTGGTAAATTTCAGTTTAGTCGCGTGGCGACACCAATCCTGGGGTACATAGTGCTTAATTGAAAGCGGAGTGCCCGAGCCGTGAACTGAGTGGTAATTTTCAGTTTGTCGGTGTAAAAGCCGTCGGAAAGGGCAAGTTAATAAGAATCTCACCTTGCGCTGACGATCAGCTGAGAAACCCCTCTGTCACGTCCGTGACAGAGGGGTCTTCCACTGCTAAACTGAAATTTACCGCTCAGTTCACGGTTCGGACTGTCGGGTAAAATTTTTATACAAGCTGACCCGGCATTGGTGTCGCCACGCGACAAACTAAAATTTATCTCTAAAGGGACACGGGCAAGACACATTCCTGCGATATCGTAACATTATTTAAAAAACACCGTTGTCCATATCTGATAACCGTTGCGCTGATAAAACCGGCGTACGGCTTCAGCATCTTTGGTTGCTGAAGAAATATAGAAATGCTCAATATTGTTTTCTTTTGCTTTTTCTTCAACAAGCGACAATAGCCTTTCGCCGATACTGTTGCTTCTGTACTCTTTGCAGACATATAAATCGTTTACCTGAAGAAATTTCGCACCTTTCGGAAAAACATTCATATATTCGATCCCGTCATTTACACACGTTTCGGCGGTCACATAACCGATGACCTTTTCGCCGTCAATTGCAGCATAACAATATTCTTTATCATAGTTAATAATCTCATCATAGCTGTCTGCACAATAGCCATAGGTAATATTTTCTTTAACCCATTCATTTTGAAGTTTGTTTATATCGTCTGCGTGGCTGTTTTCAAGCTGCCTGTACATAATTTTCATACAAGACCTCTCTATCGGTGTTTTTATACATAACCTTTTTTCCCATGATACCACAACCCGGAGCCGTGTGTTCAACACAGCCCCGGGGTTCTTATTATTTCCGATATTCTTATTTAACGTCCCAATCCTTTGAAAGCATCGCCTTGACCTTGATCGGAAGACCGAACAGGTTAATAAAGCCCTCGCTGTCAGCCTGATTGTAGCAGTCGTCCTCATCAAAGGTTGCCATTTCGGGGCTGTACAGGGTGTACGGAGAGGTTGTGCCGGCGCCGATGATGTTGCCTTTGTAAAGCTTCAGCTTGACTTCGCCGGTAACGGTTTCCTGCGTTTTGTCAACAAAAGCCTGAAGTGCTTCACGGCACGGGGTGAACCACTGACCGTAATAGACAAGCTCGGCATACTTAACGGCAAGCTGTTCCTTGAGATGTGCGGTCTCTCTGTCAAGGCAGAGGGTTTCCAGACGGCTGTGAGCGGCGTAAAGAATGGTTCCGCCCGGGGTTTCGTATACGCCCCTTGACTTCATGCCGACAAGACGGTTTTCGAGAAGATCCACAATACCGATACCGTTTGCGCCGCCGATTTCGTTGAGCTTCGTTACCATCGTAACCGCGTCAACCTTTTCGCCGTTGAGGGTCGTCGGAACGCCTTTTTCAAAACCGATCGTAACGTATGTCGGGGTGTCGGGAGCCTGCTCAGGAGTTACGCCCATTTCAAGGATTTCTTCATATTTCGGCTCGTTTGCCGGATCCTCAAGGTCAAGTCCCTCGTGGGAAAGATGCCACAGGTTCTTATCCTTGGAGTAGTTGGTTTCTCTTGTGATCTTCAGCGGAATATTGTGCGCGATTGCGTATTCGATTTCTTCTTCACGGCTCTTGAACTCCCAGGTTCTCCACGGAGCGATGATTTCCATTTCCGGAGCGAAAGCCTTGATGGCAAGCTCAAAACGCACCTGGTCGTTACCCTTGCCTGTGCAGCCGTGACAGATAGCGTCTGCGCCCTCAGCCTTGGCAATTTCTACGATTCTCTTGGCGATAAGCGGACGGGCAAAGGAGGTTCCGAGAAGATACGAGCCCTCATAAACTGCGCCGGCTTTCAGCGTCGGGTAGATATAGTCTTCAACAAATTCCTTTTTCAGGTCTTCGATATAAAGCTTGGAAGCACCGGTCTTGATTGCCTTTTCTTCAAGTCCGTCAAGCTCCGTGCCCTGACCGACGTCAGCGGAAACCGCGATAACCTCAGCGTTGTTGTAATTCTCCTTAAGCCAGGGAATGATGATGGAAGTGTCAAGACCGCCGGAATAGGCGAGAACAATTTTTTTAATCTCTTTCATGATGATTTATCTCCGTTCGTTAAATTTTTGTTTTGTTTGAGTACGCTATGATTATACGCATTTTTATGCAAAAGTCAAGCATATTTTGCAGAAAATATGCAGTTTTATTCACTTTTATTGAATATCAACACATTATCCGGAGATATTTTCGTTCTATTGTGTATTATGTCGATGTGCGGCAGTCAAAAGAACAGGTTTTAATCAAAATCAAACATTTCGTCAAACGAAACCGAGAGAATTTCTTTCATCAGTTTTATTTCATCAGGATAAACATGACGCTGACCCACTTCAATTTTTGCCACTGCACTTCTCGTAATATCACAGCCTTGTACCTGTAACTTCGATGACAGCTGATCTTGTGTCAGACCTTTAGCGGTTCTGAACCGCCTGATGTTTTCTCCGAAACGCTTTTCATATTCTGCATTCATTGTGTCAACTCCCTGTCTGTTTATCTGTTCGTCCCTGACATAATTATCTATACGAGCAAAAACAGCCCGGTATAGGGCTGTCAGATCATTAGTTTATTCCGTTTCAATTTTTCCGTGTTCCTTTTTCTTATCTCATTCGCGTCCGAACAAATAGTCAAGAGATACATTCAACACCTTTGAAATTGCATCAATTTCAATGTCGGTAATTGCCCGCCTGCCGTTTTCAATCCGGGAAACCGAACCCCGACAAGTATAAACCGCGAGCAATTCCAATTTTTCCGACAGCTGTTTTTGGGTAAGACCCGCACGAATTCTAGCTTCTTTAATTCGTCCGCCAATAATATTCAAATCCTCAGTATCAATAATTCTTTTCATAAATTACACCCGATGTCTTGATTTAGGACATTTTTAGTGTATACTAAAAGGTATTAAAGTATGTCCTATTGATAGGACACAAGGAGGATTTGTAAATGAAAATCGCCATAGTCGGCTCACGAGGAATAACAGTAAGCAATATCGACCGGTTTGTGCCGTCCGATGTTACCGAAATCGTCTCCGGCGGTGCTAGGGGTGTTGACACCTGCGCCGCGGAATACGCCAAAAGCAAAGGACTGAGACTTACCGTCTTTTTTCCGGACTACGAAAAGTACGGGCGGTCTGCTCCACTTAAAAGGAATAAAAAAATAATAGACTATGCCGATTCGGTCATAGTCTTTTGGGATGGGACATCAACGGGAACAAGGTTCGTTATCAATGAATGCAAACGGACAGGAAAGGCAATCAAAATTTTCAGAACTGTTCATCCTGCGGATTAGTCGCTCTGAACTTTTCCATATCCACACGCATCTCGTTAACAAATTCAACGCCTTCCGACATGAGAAGCTGTCTTTGTGCGTCCGCACCGCCGAAAGCGAAGCCCTTGCAGATACTCCCGTCTTTCATCACAACCCGGTGGCAGGGAATAACACCCGGCTGCGGGTTGGCATGAAGCGCATACCCGACGACTCTTGCCCAGCGCGGATTCCCGGCAAGGATTGCGACCTGACCGTAGGACATCACTTTGCCTTTCGGGATTGTTTTTACTACTTCGTAGATTTTTTCAAAGGTGGTCATTGATTTTCCTCCCGTTCTCCTGCGCTTTCTTGCTGTTGACAAAGCAAATAAATGTGGTATAATATAGGTGCAAAAGGGTACTGCGATAAGCGGTTACTCACATGTTTTGGTATTATTAAGAAACACCGCAACTTGTGGAAGAAGGGCGGTGTTTCTTAATTTTTATGTAAAAATTAAGTCTGTATTATTACTTCGAGAAAATCTCGTAACACAGAGAGATAACCGCTGTGAGCATCGTGACGAACAAAATCAGTTCAGAAAATGTCACCATAGTTATCACCTCCCTTACGGGAGTAACCGCCTACCGTTATGTACAGTACCCTTGGCAGTCTTAAAACTGCACACTATTTATATCATATCCCGCAGATTCTGTCAAATTCTGCGCTTTTTTATTTCTCACCCAAAAAGCCGAAGATCTCCCGGTAATAGCCTTCAAGCGTTTTGTTTTCACTCCCGAAAATCTCGTGCTTTGAGTCGGGAATATTCACAACCCGGACAGACTTCACCTTTTCGGCGAACTTGTCCTGCCAGGATTCAAGCACCTGTCTGTCCTCCTTCGGCTTACAAAGCAAAATCGGCATGGTAAGCTTACTGAGGTTTTCTTCTTTGAATATGCTGTCTCTTGCCGCAAGCGAGGCTTTTACCCAGCCGAAGGACGGGCCGTTGGTCTGTAAAAGACTGGCGGCCTTGCGTTTTTCATGATAGTAGCGAAATCTTGCTTCGCTTGTGTCGTCGCTGTTTCCGACGGTCTGTTCGGGGTCGAATTTGCATCTTCCCGGCGCCGAAATATTCTTTCCGCCGAGCGCGCACAGCACATTTGCAACCGTTTTGGCGATACCGACCGGCATACCCATGTTTCCGCACAGCATCGGCGAGGACAGGACCGCCTTTTTGATGATTTCCGGGTTCTTCTGCATATATAGCAACGCAACTGTACTGCCGAGCGAATGGGAATAGAGATAAATCTCCTTGCCCTCAGCCGCCGGCAATACAACTTTATTGATAAGCATTTTAATGTCTTTTGCGTAGTCATCAAAGCTGTCGGCATTGACCGTACCCGGCTTTTTCGACGTCCGGTATGACTTTCCGTGCCCTCTCAGGTCGGGCTCAAAAACGCTGTAACCCTCCTTAAAGAAATAATAGGATACCTCACGGAACTTTTCGGCACTTTCCGTAAAGCCGTGAAGCACGAGCACCGCCGCTCTGGCGTTCTCGTGTTCATAGGCCTCAAAGTGAATTTTGTTTCCGTCAAACGAGTCGAAATATTCGTCTTTGCGGATGCTTTCGAGATACGGCTCAATTTCATTTTTCATGATCGCTTCGTAATTTTTCTCGTCTATCAGCTTCATTTTTTCATCTCCGTTTCATTCCTTTTGAATATGAAAAAAACTGCCGAAAGGATAGATTTTCGGCAGTTAGTTTTACATAGTGTCAACCTTACCAGGTACGGGAGTTCATCTGTCTGAACTGAGCAACGGTGGGAACATGGGAGTTCAGGCCACCGTCAACGTTGACGATCTGACCGGTGACATAAGCAGCTTCGTCGGAAGCAAGATAAACGCACATATGTCCGATATCCTCCGGGCAGCCGTAACGGTTGACCATGATGTTGCTTGTGAAGATATCCTTGACAACCTGCGGAACGTGGGCTTCGTTTTCGGGAGTAACGATAAGGCCCGGTCTTACGCAGTTGCAGCGAACGTTCTTCTTACCGTACTGTAAAGCGGTCGATTCGGTGAGCATATCAACGCCGGCTTTTGCACACGCATAAGCGGTCGAGCTGATGTCGCCGCTGCAGGAAGCCATCGAGCCGATATTGACGATGGAACCGCCGTTTTCATTCTTTTCAAAATAAGGAAGAACGCACTTGGTGGCGTAGAACGTACCTCTGAGATCGCTTTGGAAAATGCTGTCCCACATTTCAACGGTAAGCTCGTCGATTCTGCCGTCCTTCAACGCAACGTTAGCGGCGTTGTTGATAAGAATATCGATCTTGCCGTACTTTTCGGCGGTGTCGGCAAAAAGCTTGTCAATGCTCGTTAAATCGGTGATATCCATAAAGTGATACCAGGCC
>JBJFHV010000048.1:0-3834 GCA_051894015.1 Acutalibacteraceae bacterium
TGCTGAAAGCCGCCCATACGGCAAAACAACGGGGAATGGATGTTGTTGCCGGTTATATTGAGCCCCATGCCCGTCCGCAAACCGCAGCATTGATAAACGGATTGGAATGTATTGCAAATTTAGTGACGGAATTTAACGGAGCAACGCTTTGCGAATTTAATCTGGATGCTGCGCTTTCAAGAAAGCCTCAGCTGATTCTTGTTGACGAACTTGCCCATACCAATGCGCCCGTTTGCCGCCACGCGAAGAGATATCAGGCTGTTGAAGAGCTTTTAAATGCCGGTATAGACGTCTATACCACCGTAAATGTTCAGGATATTGAAAGCTTACATGATACGGTTGCCTCTGTTACGGGAATACCGGTGAGTGAAAGAATTCCCGATTCCGTTTTCGATCATGCAAGTCAGGTTGAACTGGTGGATATTGAGCCGCAGGAACTGATTGAAAGAATGAGATCGGGTGATATCGGTAAGCCGGGTCAGGAAAGGCAGGCGGATCCCTTCTTTTCCGTGGAAAATCTTACCGCTCTGCGTGAAATTGCGCTTCGCCGCTGTGCAGACAGAATGAATCTGCTGACAGAAAGCGCAAGAATGAAAAATCACAGCGAATATCACACCGATGAGCATATTCTTGTCTGTCTTTCGTCGTCGCCCTCCAATGCAAAAATCATACGAACGGCCGCCCGGATGGCAAGTGCTTTCCGGGGCGTGTTTACGGCTTTGTTTGTTGAAACGCCCGATTTTTCGGTCATGTCTCAGGAGGACAGAAAGCGTCTTAAGGCCAATATCCGGCTAGCTAATCAGCTCGGCGCGAAAATCGAAACGGTGTATGGGGAAGATGTACCGTATCAGATTGCGGAATTTGCGCGTCTTTCCGGCGTTACGAAAATTGTGATCGGAAGAAGCTGTGCGACCCGGAAAAGCATTTTCAGCAAACCGACTTTGACCGAAAAACTGATTGAAAATGCGCCGAATCTTGATGTGCACATTATTCCCGATGCTGCAGGTGAAACGTCGGCATATCACGCAAAAAAGGTCAAAAAAAAGAGCTCGATTGTTTTTTCTCTTTTGGATATTCTCAAATGTACGGCGATTTTGGTTGCGGCAAGCTGTATCGGCTTGCTGTTCCAGCGGCTGGGTTTTGAAGAAGCGAATATTATTACGGTTTACGTCCTCGGGGTGCTGATCACTTGCGTTGTGACCTCGCACCGAGTGTATAGTCTGATTTCATCGATCGTCAGCGTTCTGGTTTTTAATTTTTTATTTACCGATCCCAAATTTACGCTTCTGGCATACGGTCAGGGTTATCCCGTTACCTTTCTTATCATGTTTCTTGCCGCTTTTATTACCGGTACATTAGCGATTAAATTGAAAAATCATGCGAAACAGGCGGCACAGGCGGCTTACAGAACCAAGGTGCTATTTGATACCAATCAGCTTTTGCAGCAGGCGAAGGATAAAAATGAAATTGTATCGGCTACGGCAAATCAGTTGATTAAGCTTTTGGGCAAGGATATCGTGTTCTATCTTTCGCAGGACGGAAAGCTTCGTCAGCCGCATATCTTTACGGTGTCGGATCGTGCGGCCGATGATGACATCATCAGCGAAAACGAAAAAGCGGTGGCGCAATGGGTACAGAAGAACAACAAACACGCCGGCGCAACAACCGAAACGCTTTCCGGCGCAAAATGTCTTTATCTTGCCGTCAGAGTAAACGAGCGCGTTTACGGCGTTGTCGGAATTTATATCGGAGAGCAGCCGTTTGGTTCGTTTGAAAACAGTATTCTTTTGTCGATTCTCGGCGAATGTGCGCTTGCACTCGAAAACGAAAAAAACGCAAGGGAAAAAGAAGAGGCCGCGATTCTAGCTAAAAACGAACAGCTTCGGGCCAATCTCCTCAGGGCGATTTCTCATGATCTGCGGACACCGCTGACATCGATATCGGGCAATGCAAGTAATCTGATTTCTAACGGAGATTCCTTTGACAGTGAAACCAAAAATCAGCTTTATACCGACATTTATGACGACTCCATGTGGCTGATCAATCTTGTTGAAAATCTGCTTTCCGTAACGAGAATAGAGCAGGGTAGACTGAATCTGAATATGTCCGAGGATTTAATGGACGATGTGATAACCGAAGCGCTTCATCATGTCAACCGCAAGAGCGTTGAACATAACATCAGGGTTGAAAATAATGAAGAATTTCTGCTTGCAAAAATGGACGCCAAGCTGATGGTACAGGTTATCATCAATATTGTTGACAATGCAATTAAATATACGCCGAAAGGCTCCGATATTCTGATTAAAACATGGAAACAGGGGGATAAGGCTTTTGTGTCGATTGCCGATAACGGAGACGGAATACCGGATGAGATGAAAAAACGGGTATTTGATATGTTTTACAGCGGCGCAAACAAGGTTGCCGACAGCCGGCGCAGTCTCGGACTCGGTCTTTCGCTTTGCAAGTCTATCGTCAACGCTCATGCGGGAACGATCGAGGTTTCCGATAATACACCGCACGGTACGGTGTTCACCATTGCATTACCTGCCGGGGAGGTACAAATTCATGAATAAACCTGTGATATTAGTCGTTGAGGACGATAATTCGGTCAAGAATCTTATTTCAACAACGCTCAAAGCGCATGACTACCGCTATTTAACTGCACCGAACGGCGCTTGTGCCATTATGGAAGCTTCATCGCATAATCCCGATATTGTCCTGCTTGATTTAGGACTGCCCGATATGGACGGCGTCGAAGTGATCCGGAAGATCCGGACATGGTCAAATATGCCGATTATTGTTATCAGTGCAAGAAGTGAAGATACCGACAAAATCGATGCGCTTGATGCGGGCGCAGACGATTATCTGACAAAGCCGTTTTCCGTTGAAGAGCTTTTGGCAAGACTTCGTGTCACGCAAAGACGGCTGAGCATGATGCAAAACGAATCATCGGCAGAAAGCTCTGTTTTTACAAACGGAAAGCTTCGTATAGACTATGCCGCCGGCTGTGCCTTTCTCGGAGAGGAGGAGCTTCACCTTACGCCGATCGAATATAAGCTTTTGTGTATGCTTTCCAAAAACGTCGGAAAGGTGCTGACCCATACTTATATAACGCAAAGTATCTGGGGCAGCAGCTGGGACAACGATATTGCGTCTCTTCGCGTATTTATGGCGACGCTCAGAAAGAAGCTCGAAAAAGATTCCGATTCTCCGCAGTATATTCAGACACATATCGGTGTCGGGTACCGCATGATGAAGGTGGAATAGTTTTACATGATTGTAAGTTGTCTTGACGCAATCCTGATTCCGTATAATGAAAAGCACACCGGAGACCGTTTCCGATGTGCTTTTGTTTTATTTTGCTTCCATTTCCGATAGCTTAGCAAGCGTTTGACGGATCACTGCAAGCGCTTGCGTTTTGTCGCTGACCGTAATTACCGACGCTTCAACGGGACACATACCGTCGCCTTTTCGGTTGATGATATATTCCGTTGATTTTTCATATTCAAAATGAATTCCGGAATCGGTGAGGACTTTTTTGGCGCTTTCGCTGATAACGCAGGCGTACACATTTTCGACTTTCAAGCTTGCGTAAAGAAAAGCGGCGGCTTTTCCGACGACCTTATCCGCCGCCGAAAAACCGGGGGACAGACTGCCTTTTTCGATCAGACGGATTAAAGGCGCGACCCCTCTTTGGCGGCTTTTGATCACTTCTGCGTTCTTGCAGAATACACAGGTGAGACTGTCGTCGCTTTTTATTATTTCCATCGCTTTTTGTAAATCCGTGTTCATTTTCATACCTTTATTTTTCGTACCGCGAGGCGGTGTTTTCAA
>JBJFHV010000049.1:0-3834 GCA_051894015.1 Acutalibacteraceae bacterium
ACCGCCGTAAAAATAACGATCGGGATAATCGGCTTCACGCTTTTTAAGAACATTTTCACCGGCACCTTACAGGCAAGGACGCTGACAACAAGAAGCACAAACATCAGGGCAAGAGAAAGAAAATTCTTGCACATAAATATGATCACAAGAAAAAGCGCCGTCAGGATGATTTTCGTCCGTGCGTCAAGCCGATGAACAAACGAATCGGCTTTATAATATTGTCCGATTGTGATATCACTGAGCATTTCTCTTCCCCCTCTCAGCAAGAGCGAGAAGCTCTTTTTCGGCCTGTTCAAGCGTATAGATATCCGTTCTTACGTCATAGCCGGCTTTTTTCAGCTTTAAAAACAGCTTGGTGATTTCCGGAATATTCAGTCCCATTTCGATCAACTCGTCGCTTTTGGCAAAAACGTTTTCAACCGTATCGTAAAATGCAAGCTTCGAGTCGTTCATCACAAGAATTTTTGTGGCAATTTTCGAAATGTCCTCCATGCTGTGAGAGACAACCAGAACGGTGCTGTCTGTCTTTTTGCGATACTCACAAATCAAGTCAAGGATCACGTTTCTGCCCTTCGGGTCAAGACCGGCGCACGGCTCGTCAAGAACCAGCACCTCCGGCTCCATTGCCATAATGCCGGCAATCGCAACACGGCGCTTTTCGCCGCCCGAAAGATCAAACGGGGACTTTTCAAAATAACTTTCGTCAAGACCGACAAATTCGCAGACCTGTCTGACCTTCCGGTCGATTTCCTTTTCATCAAGTCCCATATTCTTCGGCCCGAAAGCAATATCCTTATACACCGTTTCTTCAAAAAGCTGATATTCGGGATACTGAAAGCACACGCCGACCTTGAAGCGGACGTTTCTGATTTTTGTTTTATCCTGCCAGATATCGGCTCCGTCAAGCAGAACCGTACCGGAAGTCGCTTTCAAGATTCCGTTGAAATGCTGAATCAGGGTACTTTTGCCTGAGCCTGTGTGGCCGATAATGCCGACAAGCTCACCTTTTTCAATCGCTAAATTGATATTATTGATGGCAGCCATTTCATAGTTGGTGCCCTTGGAATAGATGTATGTCAAATCCTTGGTTTCAAGTACGGTTACGCTCAACTTTTGTCCTCCAGAATGCCGACGATTTCTTCATAAAGCTCGTCCACATCAAGTATATCTTTTTTGATTTTCAATCCGTCTTTCCGAAGCAATGATGCCAGCTGTGACGCCTCGGGAATGTCAAGTCCGACTCTTCTGAGAATGTCGTGATGACCGAAAACCTGCTTCGGTGTTCCGTCAAGAATGATATTTCCGTCGTCCATGACAAGCACACGGTTGGCTTTCACCGCTTCGTCCATATAATGCGTGATAAACACAACGGTTATTCCGTAGTCACGGTTGAGCATTTTCACCGTGTCCATAACTTCCTGCCTGCCCTTCGGGTCAAGCATCGCCGTCGGCTCGTCAAGGATGATGCACTCCGGCTTCATAGCGATGATTCCGGCAATCGCTACCCGTTGCTTCTGCCCGCCCGAAAGCTTATGCGGCTCGGAAAACCGGAAGTCGTACATACTGACACGCTTCAAAGCTTCGTCAACCCTTTTTCGGATTTCGGCCGGCTCAACACCGAGGTTTTCCGGCCCGAAAGCGACATCGTCCTCAACGATCGTTGCTACGATCTGATTGTCGGGATTCTGAAAGACCATACCGACTTTCTGGCGTATATCAAACAGCCTGTCCTCGTCCGAGGTATCAATTCCGTCAACATAAACCTTACCGCTTTGCGGAATTTCGATTGCGTTGCAAAGCTTGGCAAGTGTGGATTTACCGCAGCCGTTGTGACCGAGCACAGCGACAAAATCGCCCTTTTTTATGGTGAGATTCAGCCGCTTGATAACAGCGGACGGTTCACCGTTTTCAGGACTGTCATAGGCAAAAGAAACATCCTTCAATTCAATATAATTATCCATCTGTGTCAAAAATACCGTTTCGGGTATTTTCCTTTCCTAATTTAAAGCTTTACCGAAGCGTTGTGCCAGACCGCACTTGCACCGCACGGCAAAACCATGTTGTTTTTTGAAACGGGAAGTCCGATTTCCGAGGAAAAGACACTTCCGCCGAGTCTCGGCTTTACAACTGCGCCCAGAATATACTCCATCACCGACGGAGAAAGTCCCGTTGTATAGGAATTGATCAGCATCATTAAAGAATCGCCGTCAAGAAGCTGTGCACAAAGGCGCACAAATTCGTAAACCTCATCCTCAAGCTTCCAGACCTCACCGCCGGGACCTCTGCCGTAGGAAGGAGGATCCATAATAATGATATCGTAGCGGTTACCCCGACGGATCTCACGCTGAACAAACTTGATACAGTCATCGACAATCCATCGAACGGGCTTATCGGCAACACCGGAAGAAACGGCATTCTCCTTTGCCCATGCGACCATACCCTTTGAAGCGTCAACATGAACGACGCTTGCGCCCGCTTTCAGACAGGCAACCGTCGCACCGCCGGTATAAGCAAACAGATTGAGCACTTTTACAGGACGATCCGCTTCGGATATCACTTTTCGCATCATATCCCAATTGACCGCCTGTTCCGGGAAAAGTCCGGTGTGCTTAAAGCCCATTGTCTTGATATTGAAGGTCAGATCCTTATAGCCGATGCTCCAATAAGGCGGCATTTTTCCCCGGATTTCCCATGAACCGCCGCCCGATTTCGAACGATGATAGTACCCGTTTGCGTTGAACCATAGCGGATCGGTTTTCGGTGTTTTCCAGATCACCTGAGGATCGGGGCGAACCAATACAAAGTCGCCCCATCTTTCCAGTCTTTCTCCGTCTGAGCAGTCAATCAGCTGATAATCCTTCCAGTCGATGGTGTTTCTCATGATTTTAATTCCTTTATATAAGTCTTACTTTAATTACGTCGGCAATTTCTCTTGCAAGAGTCTGAATCTGCTTTTCATTTTCACCCTCAAGCATGACCCTGACAAGCGGCTCGGTACCCGAAACGCGGACAAGCACTCTGCCGCTGTTTCCGAGCTGAAGCTCAGCCTGTTTAACGGCGTTTTTCACTTCTTCATCGTCCTTGAAACGGGCTTTACCCATATTGGATACCCGTACGTTTATCATTGTCTGCGGATATACGGTCATACACGAAGCCAGCTCAGACAGCTTTTTCCCTGTTTTTTTCATCACACGAAGAACCTGCAAAGCCGTCAGCTGACCGTCGCCGGTCGTCGCATAATCAAGGAAAATGACGTGTCCCGACTGCTCACCGCCGATGCTGTATCCGTTTTCGAGCATGTTTTCAAGTACATAGCGGTCGCCGACTTTAGTGACTGCGGTCTTGATACCGCTTTTCTCGCAGAATTTGTTAAAACCTATGTTGGTCATAACCGTCACCACGGCGGTGTCGTTTTTCAGCTTTCCCTCGGACTTCATATGCTTCGAACAGATCGCAATAATTTTATCACCGTCGACCAAATCGCCGTTTTCGTCAACAGCAAGCATTCTGTCGGCGTCACCGTCGAAAGCAAAGCCGGCATCGAGTCCGTTTTCGACCACGTATTTCTGAAGATTTTCAATATGCGTAGATCCGCAGTTATCGTTGATGTTGATTCCGTTCGGCTCAGCACTTATAATATGACACTCGGCACCGAGCGAAGAAAACAGCTCTTTCGCGCTGACAGAGGCGGAGCCGTTGGCGCAGTCAAGCGCAATTTTCATCTTGTCAAAACGAACATCAACGGTCGATTTCAGGTGTTCAATATAATCTTTTACGGTGTTTTCACACACACTGACCCGACCGACGTTTCCGCCGAGCATTACGGGAGGTGTG
>JBJFHV010000050.1:0-3821 GCA_051894015.1 Acutalibacteraceae bacterium
CTCGTCAAGCACCTTGCCGTCAACAGATACCTCACCGGTCGAAAAGTCAATGTCAACCTTTTGATTTTCCGTAGCGATAATCCGCTTGACGATCGGCTCGTCAAACCAGTTCGGCTGAGTAATGATTACGACCTGACCGTAGGACGGGTTGTTATCATACGCAGAAACAACAAGCCAATCGTTATCGTTCAGCGTGGGCACCATGGAAGTACCGACAACGCCGACAACGCGGAACACAAAAGTAAATAACAGCATGATTGTGACAATTGCCGAAGCCAGAACCGAAGCAATATCATAAAAATTGATCACAATCTTATCTTTAAAGGTCTGTTCTTTTTTTTCTTTTTTATCGAGATCCTGCTGCATCATTCATCATCTCCACAGGGATTTTATTCATATTAAAACTTATAGCTTAAATTTGCTTAAACAAGTTAATTTTTAAAACACAAATCGTACCGTAACGTTTACAAATACAAAGAGGGAGCAGACTGCTCCCTTTATCTTTGTTGTTTTGCAAATCAGCCGAGCTTTTCCTTAACCTTAGCTGACTTACCGACTCTGTCGCGAAGATAATAAAGCTTACTTCTGCGAACTTTACCTTCTCTGACAGTCTCAACCTTCGCAACGTTGGGAGAGTGAACGGGGAATACTCTTTCAATTCCTACACCGTAGGATACACGGCGTACAGTAAAGGTTGAAGAAATTCCGCTGCCTCTCTTGGCGATAACGGTGCCTTCAAAGACCTGGATTCTTTCTCTGTTGCCTTCACGGATCTTAACGTGAACACGAACAGTGCTGCCGATGTTGATTTCGGGAGCGTCAGCCTTCAGGCTTGCGTCAGAGATGAGTTTGAGTTTGTCCATGGTTTTTCCTCCTAAATTCGCCACGTTCGTGCTGCTGATGCAGCAGAGGACCGCTTTATAATTACTGACTGAATTCAGCCGGCATTAAACCTACCCGTAACGGGTCTGTACAAATGCCTAAGTATTTTATCACAAAGAAACGGATTTTGCAAGTGTTTTTTAAAAATTATTTGAACTCGGTCAAATCAGCGGTCAGAAGCCGCTTTCTTGTGATAATACAGACCGCTTCCGGGATTTCCTTTTCGATCAGATCCGCCAAAAGTGAAGGATTGATATTCGATTTGCTTCCGGCAGGAAGCCTGACAAAAAGCCTGACCCCGTTTTCGATATCCGTAATATCGGTATCAAAGATCAGCGGCTTTAAATCAATCTCTTTCATCACCTTTTTGTGACCTTTTTTGCCGAGCTTCTGAATGACAATCTCGTCCTTCGATAAAAGTCCGTTGATCGCTTCTTTCGCTTTCTCACGGTCAAATTCTCCGCTGAAATCAAGTGTAAATTCTCCGTATGCGATTTCTTTCGGATCAAGAACCGGTTCGGTGACGGCAGTAACATGGATTCCATCGGGCATAACGGCTTTGAGCTTTTCAAGGATTTCGCCGTCCGTGATATCGCCCTCGATCTTGATATCCATTGACTCACATTCACTTTCCATACCGAGAGACAGCGGCAAAGAGAACGTCATATACGGGTGCGGATTGAAGCCTTCGGTGTACCAAAGAGGAATTTCGCTTCTCCGGATCGCTCTTGTGACGGTTCTCATCAGATCAAGGTGCGAAATATAGCGGATCATGCCTTTTTTCTCAAACCATATTCTTACTAAGCGCATCGCATTTTCCTCCGTTAAGTCTGTTGGCACCGCAGCCGGCACATTGGATCCGGCAATGATCGGTCGTCTTGCCCTCATAAGCCTTTTTGTTTTCGTCAATTAAAAACTGCTTTCTGATTCCGTAATCAAGATGATTCCACGGAAGAACTTCATCAAATTCACGCTTTCTTGATGAATAGAACAGCGGATCGACACCGCATTCTTCAAATGTCTTTTCCCAAACGTCGATTTTAAAGCTGTCGTCCCATGAGTCGAACTTGCAGCCGTTTTTCCAGGCGGCTTCAATAACCCGGCCGAGCCGTCTGTCACCTCTTGCCATAACGCCCTCAAGGAAGCTGATGTCGATCTTATGATAACTGACCCTGACCTTTTTTGTCTTAACCGAAGAAAGAAGATGTTCTTGCTTTGCTTTCAGTTCTTCTCTTGTGTTCTGTGCTTCCCACTGAAACGGCGTGAACGGCTTCGGAACAAAGGAGGCAACACTGATGGAAACCTGCACGCCCTTGCCTTTGGGCTTGTCCGGGTTGCGGTAAAACTCATCGACCACCTTTTGCGAAAGCTCGGCGATTCCGGCAACATCATCAAGCGTTTCGGTCGGAAGTCCGAGCATAAAGTAAAGCTTGACCGCCGTCCAGCCGCCCGAAAAAGCCTTTCTTGAGGTTTCGAGGACCTCTTTTTCAGTGACATTTTTATTAATTGCGTCACGAAGTCTTTGTGTTCCGGCTTCGGGTGCAAAGGTCAGTCCGCTTCTTCTTACGGTCTGAAGCTTTTCCATTAACTCATCCGAGAAGTTATCGACACGAAGCGACGGAAGCGCAATATTGATTTTTTGGGGGATCGTCCAGTCAAAAAGCTTGTTGATAAGCGTCTCAAGCCCCGTATAATCGCTTGTGCTCAAAGACGAAAGAGAAATTTCGTCGTAGCCCGTACTTTGGCAAAGCGCTTTGCATTGCTCGTTGATTACGTCGGGAGACTTTTCCCGTATCGGACGATATAAAAATCCTGCCTGACAGAAACGGCAGCCTCTGATACAGCCGCGCAAAATTTCATGCACCACTCTGTCGTGTACTACCTCAATAAACGGAACGATGAATTTGTCGGGATAGCTGACAGTGTCAAGGTCGGATATGATTCTTTTCTTCACCTTTTCGGGGGCGGTGTCTTTCGGCGTGACCGCCTTGATTGTGCCGTCATCGTTATAGGATACATCATAAAGCGACGGAACATAGATTCCCTCAATTTTTGCCGCCCGTCTTAAAAATTCCTGCTTGCTTGTCCCCTCTTTTTTACATTCCTTGAGCAAGTCAAAAAGCTCATTGGAGACCTCTTCGCCCTCACCCAACGAAAAAAGATCGAAGAAATCCGCAAGCGGTTCGGGATTACAGGCGCACGGACCGCCGCCGACCACAATCGGAGTCAGCGAAGTGCGGTCTTTTGCTCTTACGGGAAGTCCCGCAAGATCGAGCATATTTAAAACATTCGTATAGCAAAGCTCATACTGAAGCGTAAAACCGATCAGATCAAAATCCTTGATCGGATCACCGCTTTCAAGCGCATATAGAGGAAGCGAACGTTTTCTCATTTCCTCCTCCATGTCGTGCCACGGAGCAAAAACCCGTTCGCACCACACGTCGTCACGCTCGTTTGCCGCCGAATAAAGAATTTTGATTCCGAGATGAGACATACCGATTTCATAATTATCGGGAAAGCAAAACGCATAGCGGATATCCACGCTGTTTTTGTCTTTGATTACGCTGTTAAGTTCGCCGCCCGTATAACGTCCCGGCTTTTGAACCAGCGGAAGAATTTTTTCGATTTCTTTATTGACCATAATACTCACACGGCAAAAGCCGGCCTTTCAATTCTCTGTATTTTTACGGGAGCATATTCTCAGTCTGATGTTTACCGCCATCAGGTAAAGACAGACGCAGATCAGACTCGCGTTCAGCTTAACAAATACCGTATAGCATACGCAGAAGCAGGCAAAAACCAAAACAGAAAAATCCGATATAAGATTCAGCTTGTTTTCTGTTTCTTCTTCGTCAAGCCGTTCTAATAAAATATACCGCAAAAATTGTCCCGCGTCAAGTATTCCGACGGGGATCATGTTTAGCCCGGCAATAAAAATA
>JBJFHV010000051.1:0-3814 GCA_051894015.1 Acutalibacteraceae bacterium
TTACAAACGAAAAGCAGGCTTGCTGAAAAGTTCAGTCTATCCGTTATCACGTCAGGCACAAAAGAGATCAGATTGACTGTTACTGCTAAGGTGCGATTAACGCTTAGTGTTTACCTGTTTCGGATCGCTGTGCCTGACCCGTTTGAACACTGCCTCCGGCACAGACTGACTAAAGCGTTTTCGACCCGCAGTTTTTTCTCCGCCCTCAAGGCGAGAAAAAACTCGGCTGAGAAAACGCGTACCAAAAGAACTTCTTTGTTTACTTTCTTTTTCGTCTGAAAGAAAGTAAATGCCCGCGCGGCATTAGCGCAAAGGTAAAAAGATAGAACAAGTCAAAGCATAAGAGAACAGACTTACCGACTAATAAGATAAACTGAAATTTATCGAAATCGCAAAGCTGACCGCCGCTTATGATCTACAGTTTTTCCAATACAAACAGCCGCTTCTGTGGGTAAAAGCTATCCGTCAGTACAAAGGTAACCCGAGACCGCAACGTGCCATAGGCACATTTCATACGGCAAAGCCGTATTTCACAGCGCTCTGCGCTATTTCACACGCCGTAGGCGTATTTCATGCGGTACGAAGCGCCGCCCTTATCCTCGGCATGAGTATATTCAGGCACAGCCCCGTCACCGTTCCTGTAATAACAGCGAAAATGAGAAGATATTTTCCGTAGTTTAAAAGCATCGGTGTTCCGGAAATCACACATGCCGCCACGAGCTGACCGATGTTGTGAAAGCAGGCACAAAGTACGCCGATTCCGACAAAGCTCAGCTTGTCTTTGCTGAACTTTAAAGTAAGACACAAAACAACCGTGCTGAGCACCCCGCCCGAAAGGCTCATCATGCACGCCGTAGCGCCCCTTGTGATAAAAGCGAACAGTCCTTTTAAAAGCGTAATATACATCGCTCCCGAAAAGCCCGAAAGCGAAGCGGTGAGCATGGTAATGATATTGGAAAGACCGATTTTCGCCCCGGGAGGCAAAAACGGGATATCGGGAATCAGGTAATTTTCGAGCACCGATAAAAGAAGCGCAAGCGCGGAAAGGATTCCGTAAAACGCCGTCTTTTGTGCTGTTGTCATATTTTTCATATCAATAAGCTAAGATGTCGTAATTGTTTTCTTTTTCCGCCTTCACCGTCACAACAACCCGGTTCGGAACGCACGCCATGCTGTCTCCGGCGTTTTTCAGCTTGCCGCATTTTATGCAAAGCTGATCTTTACAGTCGCTTTTTATAAAGCTTGCGCCGTCCTTTTCAAAAAGAATTTCGCACCCTGCCGCCGAAAAATGTTCTTCGTCTTTCAGCCCGGAAAGCGAGACGGTTTTCACCTTTTCTCCGTCGACATATACTTCGGCCGTTTTTTTATCCGACGACAAAAACGACGGAATAAAAAGCAGAACGCAAAAAACCAGAACGGCGGCTATCACAAAATAATCGCCCTTTTTCATTGCGCTTTTTTAAATTCGATGTCGCCGTAAGTGGTAATATTGCTGTCTTTATCAATAAATACAGCCGAAGCGCCGTATTCGGTAAGGAGGGACTGACTTTTTTCTTCGCCTAAAATAAAGCAGGCGGTCGAGAGCGCATCGCTTAACGCGCCGCTGTCACAGACGACCGTAACCGACCGTAAATCGCTTTCAGCCGGATAACCGGTCTTGGCGTTGAGAATATGATGATACCGTTTGCCGTCTTTTTCGAAGTACTTCTCATAGTCGCCTGAGGTCGAGACAAAGCCCTCATCGAGTAAAACTGTTCCGATATATCCGCTTTCGTTGTCCGGGTCGCGCACGGCAATTCTCCATTTGTCGCCGTTGTCATTTCGCTTGCCGTAGGCTAAGATGCTTCCGCCGACGGAGACCACCGCACCGTCCACACCGGCTTCTTTCAGATAAGCCTTGATCACGTCGCAGGCATAGCCCTTGCCGACGGCTCCGAGGTCGATCTGCTGATTTTTTCCGACCGTAACGGCCGAACCGTCTGTTTTGATTTTTGTATAGTCAACCGTTTTTAAAGCGGCTTTGATGTCCTTATCTTCAGGTACAACATTCTTTTCGGAATCGAAATCCCAAAGCGAACTGACTTCACCGATGGAAACATCGAAAACACCGCCGCTGTCTTTGGAGACGCCGCTGCAGATTTCAAGAAGCGCCGAAACCATTTCGTTGTCGGTTTTTCCTGTCTTATTCAGCGTGCTTACCGGCGAAGTTTCGACCTTGCGCGAAATCACGTTTTCAACCGACGACACCATTTTGCTGATGCTGTCGGTGTGCGCCGCCGCCTTTTCGCCGTAGACCTTGACGGTCACGATCGTACCCATGGCCACACTGCTTTTGGTATCGGAGGGATATTCCTCTTTGCGTTTATCGATTATAATGACAGATGCGATAATCGCGATTGCGGAAAGAACCGCCAGGGCGGAAAGCAGAATCTTTTTTGTTTTATTTGTCGGCTTTTTCATCGGCGGCACCTCCGTTCGGCTTAAAAAATTCACTTTAACCCAATATAAACGATTCATATAATTTTACCCTATTATTCGACAAATTTCAAGGGCATTGCTTTATTTTCCGTACTTTGGTATAATATTTTATATCTGATTCAAAGGAGTGGTCTTTTTTGGACTTCAATCTTTCAATTCCCGTAAAAGTGATCAGCGGCGAAAACTGCGTCAGGGAAAATGCCTCCCTGTTTGCTCCGTTCGGAAAGCGCTGTCTGATCGTCACGGGCAGGCACTCGGCAAAAATGAGCGGTGCGCTCGATGATGTGATATCTGCACTCAAAGAAAACGCAATTGCGTATCAAATATATGACGGTATGGGAGAAAATCCGCTGTTGTCCTCGTGTCACGAAGCCGGTAAACAGGCAAATGCCTTTTCGGCGGATTTCATCGTCGGAATCGGCGGCGGTTCGGCACTTGACGGAGCGAAAGCGGCGGCGGTTTACGCGGCCAACCCCGACTTTTCATTTAAAGATATATATGCCGCAGCCGTGCGAAATAGAGCGCTGCCGCTGATTCTTATCGGAACGACCGCCGGCACCGGAAGCGAAGTCGGACGGGTTGCCGTTTTAACAGACGACAAGACCGGCCGCAAAAAGAGTATCGCTTACGAGGACTGCAATCCGGCGCTGACCTTTGCCGATTATCGCTATACCGCCTCCATGCCGTACTCGGTGACGGTTTCGACGGCGCTTGACGCTCTGGCTCATGCCGTGGAGGGCTGGTTCTCCCCCAAGTGCGGCGATATTCCGGCTCTCTTTGCCGAAAAAGGAATTCCGATGATCTGGCAGGAGCTCAAAGCAATGCTTGACACGCAGTCAGTTCCGGAAAGTGCGGGCAGAGAGCGCCTTTATTACGGCTCGCTTTACGCCGGCATCACCCTCGCCTACTGCGGGACGGCTTTTCCGCATCCTTTAGGCTATGTACTGACCGAAAATTACGGCGTACCGCACGGCATGGCGTGCGCCGTGTTTATGCCGGCTTTAATCGACAGAGCGGAGCAATTTGAAAGCGAAAAGCTTGCAAAGCTTCTGTCGCTCACGGGAGAAACCAAAGAGAGCTTCAAGACAGTTGTGTCCTCCCTCGTCGCCGTCGGCAACATTCAAATGACCGAAAGTGAAATCGAAAAGCACTGCGCCCGCTGGCAGGACACAGTACCGAAGAATTTCATTTTTTCACCCGGCGGATTCACCCGAGAAGAAGCCGCAAAGCTGTTTGAAGCTTTGTTTTCAGCAAAGTAAGGAGAGTTTCTATGGCCTTCGATTATAAAAAAGAGAAAAAGGAAGATAAAAAGGGGGAGAAAGGCGAAAAAGGTGAT
>JBJFHV010000052.1:0-3814 GCA_051894015.1 Acutalibacteraceae bacterium
AATCATCGGCTGTGTCAAAGCACGTTCTACCGTCGGATTCAGTATTGTCGAGGCGGAGGAGTATGCGAAATATCCGGGCCGGAAAGAAGAAGTCCTTGCTGATTCAGGTCAGGAAAAGAAGCGCCGCCTCTTCTTCAGACGCAAAAAGTAACATGAAAGACGAAAGAGCGACATTTATCGAAAGGTTGTATGCAGAATACGGAAAGAAGATTTACGGCTACTTTTGCCGCCGGTTTGACAAAGACACCGCCGATGATCTTTGTCAGCAAACCTTTCTTCGGGCATGGCAGTATCTTTTAAGCTACGGAACGTCGGCAATCAAGAGCAAAAAATCATGGCTGTTTACGATTGCAAAAAATACGGCGAATGATTATCTGAGATATAAAAAGTCTCATCCTCTGTTTTTTGCTGAATCGGGAAATTTCCGTGAGGAATCGGTATATCAGCCGGATTTTGAAGCGTCAATTGCGATTACCAAAGCGCTTGAAGGGCTTTCGAAAGAAGAAAGAGAACTGCTTTCCTTGTCGGAGCATCTGACGAGCCGTGAAATCGGAAGCGTACTCGGCATTTCCGCCTCAGCTGTCCGGACAAGACTGCAAAAAGCACGAAACAGGCTGTCCGATTTGCTTGAACGGCAGGGAATTGAAATAAATCGGCAGGAGAAAATATGGAACAGCAAAAAATGATTGAAAAAGCCATACAGGACAACACGGGCGCAAAGCTTTTGTCGCTGTCTCCGCTCGGAAAAGGTGCAACAGCTTCTGCGTTTCTTGCGCAGATTTCCGATGAGCCGAAACAACTTGCGGTGAAGATCAGCCGACATGCCGAGCTTTTGAAAAAGGAGCAGCAGATGCTTGACTTTCTGTCACCGCTGACTTGCTACAAAGTGCCCAAGACGTATTTTTTCAGTGATTCGTGGGAATCCGGCATACTTACAATGGAATACATAAGCGGCGTCGGTGGGAACAGCAAGAAGCTTCTTTTCATGCCGGGCAAGAACCTGTTAGCCGAGGATATTATCCGAAAATTCAAGAGCACAACCGAGGTTCACGGTGTAAGGTTCGGAAAATTCGACAACCCGGAATACGACAGTTGGAAAGAGTATTATACTGACTTCTTCTGTGAGATTTTCGACTTTGCCAAGTCCAAAAACGGGCAGAATCAGCTTTCCGATACCGTCATGACCGCACTTGAAAAAGCGAAAAACAATTTTGACATCATTTTCGACGAGCCGACAGGTCAACCTTGTCCCTGTCACGGTGATTTTTGGCTGAACAACATGATCATCGACCCGAAAAGCAAAACGCTTGCCGGCGTTCTCGACCCGTTCGACGCACTTTGGGCAGAACCGGAATATGAACTGTTCGCCCTGACGCTCGGGTTCGGTAAAACCTTAAAGCTTTATGAACGGTACAAAGCCGAAACCGAGGCTTCGAAGTACTGCGACCTGAAGGTCGAGCTTTATGCGCTTGTCAATGAACTGCATTGGTACAAACAGCTCGATTCAATCGGGCACGGCTATCTTGATTATCGGGCGAAAAGGCTGATAAAGGAGATTGACCGGATATAAACAATGCACCGCCTTTTCGGCGGTGCATTGTTTGTCAATTTCATCGGTGTGGCAAAAGCTTTATTCAATCAACCATGTAACCGTTACACTTTCACTTTCTGTTGTAATCGGCGCTTCAAGCTGATCGGAAAGCAGAGGTGTACGATCTGGAAGAGCCATCCCTCCGGCAGCATACTTACAACTAATGGCAAAATCGTCACAGTATCCGCTGTAATCAATGCTGTCAATTCCGACAACCTTCTGTCCGATCGCTTCTGCCATAAACTCCGCTTTTTTCCTGGAATCTGCGATAGCTTCTTTGAGCAGTTCATCATGAAGCTCTTTTTTATTCGTCAGATGATAATCGCAGTCAAAATCTATTGCAAAATCCTGTTCCTTGATAAGATTCAAAATTCCGTTGATAAAAGCCATATCAAATTTCAATCTCATTTTTATTTCTTTGTTGGCGTAAACACTTGATTTTTTGTGATCGTAGCTTTGAGCAATAGAATGATCGCCGACCCGGATGTCTTTCATATTCACACCTGCCGCTTGGATCCGTTCAAGAAACCTTTCACACTGTTCGATAATATCGTGCAACACTTGTGAAGTTGTTTCGGCATGACAATGAAAAGTCAGACTTAGTTCTACCTCGTTATAGCTCAATTCACGCTCTGCTGTACCTCTGACAGTTAATTTACCCATGATAACTCCTCCTTGAAATCGTAAACGGTGATTTTTTGACTGTGAAGATTTTTGCTTTTATTGGCGATTGAAACAACCTACACCTACACATTTATATTACAGAAAGAAGTGTACAAAAGTACGGACTTTCACGATTATCTGAAATGATAATCTAAATCAATAAAATAAGCACCGCCGAAAAAGCGGTGCATTATTCATTATATATGACGCTTATCCTAACTGCGAAATGCTTTCCTCAATCATCTTGATTTTTTCGGTAAGCTTTTCGGCTTCCGCTTTCTGACCGTCAACGACCTGCTGTGGTGCCTTGCTCAAAAAGCCGGGGTTCGAAAGCTTATTGTTGATCTGCGCAAGCTTCTTTTCGGCGTTTTCTTTTTCCTTGGTCAGTCTCTTTCTTTCCGCTTCAAAATCAACAAGGTCGCCCATCGGGATATAAATCTTTGCGTGAGCGGTGACAATGCTAACGGCGTTCGGAATGTCGAAGCTTTCGCCGACCGTAACGTCGGAAGCAGAAGCCAGTCTCTGCATGAAGACCGTTGCGGTTTCAAATTCCTCCGTCTTGTCGGTTGCAATATAAACGTGAGCCTTTCTTGACGGCGGAACATTCATTTCGCCTCTGCGGTTACGGATGGCACGGATCGCCTCCATGATGATTTCCATCTTCGCTTCGTCCTCGTCGAAAACAAGCTTTTCGCTGGTTACCGGCCACGGGGCTTTCATAATCGTTTTGCCCTCGTGTGGAAGCGTCTGCCAGATTTCTTCGGTGATGAACGGCATGAACGGGTGAAGGAGCTTGAGCGTTTCGCTCATCACATAGACTAAAACCGCCTTGACCTGCTGCGCCTTTTCGCCGCCTTGCTGAAGCCGGATCTTCGCAAGCTCGATATACCAGTCACAGAAGATATCCCAGATAAAGTCGTAAAGCTTCGAAACGGCAATACCGAGTTCAAACTTTTCAAGGTTATCCGTAACCTCTTTTGTCAGCTTATTGAATAGCGACAGTACCCATTTATCTTCAAGCGCAAGCTCGTCAGGGATATGCGGTGTCGGCTCGTTTTCGTCAAGGTTCATCAGAATGAATCTTGCGGCGTTCCAGATCTTATTGGCGAAGTTACGGCTTGCCTCAACCTTTTTCTCGGAATAACGCATATCGTTTCCGGGGCTGTTACCCGTTGCAAGCGTCAGACGAAGAGCATCTGCGCCGTATTTGTCAATAACAATCAGCGGATCAATGCCGTTGCCAAGAGACTTGGACATCTTTCTGCCCTGCTCGTCACGGACAATACCGTGAATGAAGACCGTATCAAACGGAACCTCCCCCATCTGCTCACAGGCGGAAAAAATCATTCTCGCAACCCAGAAGAAGATGATATCATAGCCCGTTACAAGCGTGCTTGTCGGATAGTAATGGGCAAGCTCGGGCGTCTTGTCCGGCCAGCCGAGGGTTGAAAACGGCCACAGAGCGGACGAGAACCAGGTGTCGAGCGTGTCGGGATCCTGCGTGATGTGGGTACTGCCGCACTTACAGCACTTCGTCGGATCCTCACGGCTTACCGTGAT
>JBJFHV010000053.1:0-3767 GCA_051894015.1 Acutalibacteraceae bacterium
GATAATCGTCTCTTCCACGCGGTCGATTTCGGCGCCGCATTTGATCATGCTTTTGCCAAGATCCATCGCAAGGCTGAGAATTGCCTCGGTGTCCTGTTGATTGTTTTCTGTCATATTTATCTCTCCGTTTACAAAATCAGATTTTGCATACAGACAGATTATAGTCTTTGACTGTTCGATAGTCAAGAAAAAAATTGCTGAAGCGGTTCGGGGTAGGAGGGCGTGATAATATCGTAAAGCCGTTTATAGTCCCCGCTGTCGGTGTCTTTGACAACGGTTGCCCGGTTTTTGGAAAGAAAACGCACAAGGTTATACACATCGAGCCAGATCTGATTGGTTCCCTCTTTCTGGCTTTCGTCAAAAATCAGCTGAAGCCCGAAATGAAGATGCGGAACGGTCATGCCGTTCACGTTTTCCTTGTCCGAATAGCCTGTCATACCCATGTAGCCGATCACCTGACCGGCCTTGACAACACTGCCTTTTTCGATTCCCTTGCAGTACGGATGATCTTTTCGCAAGTGGGCGTAATAATACGACCGTTTGTTGTCAAATGAGCGGATTCCAAGCCGCCAGCCGCCGTAACGGTTCCAGCCGATACATTCCACCGTGCCGCCCTCAACGGCTACGATCGGTGTGCCGACGTTTCCTAAAAGGTCATTGCCAAGATGCGTCCGTCGGTAGCCGTAGGAACGTGAATTTCCGAAATCATCGTAATGACTGTAAGAAAAACCTTCGGCGATCGGACTGTACGCGATTAAGCCGTAGCCTTTTTTGACGGTCTTTCCGCCGTTTCCGTCCGGAGCCTGCTTTTCATATTCGCCGACAAGACCCGACAGCGCGGCGGAAAAGCTTTCGCGGTAATAAGAAAAATATTTGTTTTCGCCGACAAGATCCTCAATTGTGTAACTGTCGCCGAGAAGCTCCACCATTTTGTCAAGGTCGCTTTTTTTATAGGAGCCCCAGTTGTTGCCGTTCTTGACGGCAAGATAGGAGAGTGAATCGATAAAACTGATATGATAAAGCTCGTCATACGTCTGAATGTCAAGGTCGATGGTATCCTCGAGCGCTTTCAGCGACACATTCAGCTCAACCCACTTGATATACTCCTTTTCGCTGCTTTTGCTCTCGGCTCCGACTGATTGATAAGAAGCCAGAAGGCATGCCATGGCGAGAACCAAAGCAACAATGCCGACCGCAATTTTATTTTTATCGAGCTTGATTACCACCGTCGAACCCACCTTAAAAATGCCGAAAAGTCATTGGCCTATTCATCTTCAGCATATGAAAAATCGGATATCGATATGACAGGGAGAAGCGGAGCAAACCGAAAAAAGAGAAGAATGCGCTGCCGCAGGGTTGCAAAAAGAACGGCTGTGAATTATAATATTCGTAAGATGCAATAGCCGCTGTGGCTGTTGTAAAATAAGGAAAAGGAGAAAACAAAATGAAGAAAATACTGTCTTTCTTTCTGTCGGTTGTCTATTGTCTGCTGTCTCTTCTCGGAATCGGAGCGAAAGCCCCCGAGCCGATTCTGACTCCGATGGAGGGTGACGCCTATGCCTTTGATGATACAAACGGCGTGTCCGTTCACGATCCGTCAGTTTTTAAGGCGGAGAACGGCGAATATTACGTTACGGGTACCCATATTGCGTCGGCGAAAAGCGATGACCTGATTCATTGGAAAACCGTCAGTGCCGGGGTTTATGATTCGAACAGAACGCTTGTCGGTGAGGGGCAAACTTTACGGGGCGAATATCAGAAAGCTTTTGCTTGGTGTGACGCCGCTCAGACACAGTGGAAATACAAAAGTGACAAATGGGAAACGAACGTCTGGGCTTCGGACATCATTTACAATAAAGAGATGGGCAAGTACTGCTATTATGCTTGCTCGTCCGTATGGGGCACAACCGCTTCGGTAATCTGGCTTGCGGTGTCTGACAGCCCCGAGGGAACGTTTGAATTTGCAGACTGCCTTGTGTACAGCGGTTTTGACAATAAGACAATCCTCGGAAAGCCGAAAACAAGACTGCACTATTCGTTTACGAATCTCGGCGATTTAATTGAAAGCGGAGTTTTCACCGAAGAGCAGGTGAAAAAAGCGCCCTGGTTCAAGAAAAACGGCGAATACGACTGCTCCTACGGGAAATACCCGAACTGTATTGACCCGACTGCTTTTTACGATAAGGACGGAAAGCTGTGGCTTTGCTACGGCTCATTCAGCGGCGGAATTTACGTCATGCCGCTTGACGAAAAAACAGGCATGCCCGACTATGAAATCATGAAAACCACCGAGGGCTATGACATTTATTTCGGCAAACAGATTTCTAAAACCAACGAAGAAACCGACGGGACGGGAGAGGGCCCGTTCATCGTCTACAACGCCGGAACCGACTATTACTATCTGTTCCTGACTTACGGCGGTCTGGGTGCGCTGGACGGCTACAATATCCGCGAATACCGAAGCAAAAATCCCGACGGACCGTATGTCGATATCGCCGGGAACAGTGCGCTTGCGATGCAGAACACCGGTGTTAAGATTTCGGGCAATTATCAGTTCTCTTCCGATGAAAAAGCCTATCTTTCGGGCGGACACAGCTCGTGTCTTGTCGATTCGGACGGAAAAATTGTTCAGGCGTATCACACACGCTATAATGACGGCGTCGGCGGTTTTCACAACGTTCAGCTTCATCAGATGGGAATCACCTGTGACGGTTGGCTTACGATGTTACCGTTCAATTACAGCGGAGAAACGCTCGGAAGTATTTCAAAAGAGGAACTCGTCGGAACTTTTGAAGCGGTCGATTTCGGAAACGAGACACCCAAGTTCTCCGGTCAAAGCGACTGGAGCCGTGTTGACGAAATCATCAGCCCGACTGTCAAGGCTGAATTTAAAGCCGACGGTTCGGTAAGCTTTGACAACGGAAAAACAGGCGAGTGGAGCCTTGAAGACGATTCTTGCCGTATCACGGTCACGGCTTCGCAGACGGTTTATCAGGGCGTTGTCTGCAAAATGAAAGACGACAACGGAAAAGCAGTCACGGCTGTGTCACTTTTAGGAAGTGACAACTCATCGGTGTGGTGCGTGAAGTGAAATACGTGAATCATAACAGACCTTGGAGAACGGCTCTTCAAGGTCTGTCAATTTGTTTATGAATGTTCTTTCAAAAAGCTTTCCGCATAGTCCCATGTTTTCCGGTCGAAGTCACCGAATGAGACATAGTTGTCTGCATTAAATCCGTGGGTTCCGCCCGGTATCAGGTGAAGTTCACAGTTTTCGTAAACCTCGGCGGCTTTTTCGGAATAGGTGTACGGAACAACAAAATCGGTCGTGCCGTGTACAATCAGCACATCGCCCTTGTACGGCTTGATGTGTTCGTAAACGTCGTAATCCAAAAGGGTAGTGATATAAGGACTCAAAGAGCCTTGCGGCATTACTTTCGCATACTTTTGCACCGAGTCGGGAATGTTGAACGCCGGGTAAAAGAGAAGAAGCCCCTTGATCTCGGTCGGAAATTCGGCGGCGGTGAGCGCGGAAACAAGACCGCCCTGACTTGTGCCGAATAAGAATATGTTTTGCTTGTCAACAAAGTCAAGATTTTTTATCATTTGCAAAACCGCTTTTAAATCTTCGACCTCGCTGAAAACCGTCATGTCGGACGGTTTTCCGTCGCTTCGGCTTTCGGTACTGCCGCCGCAAAAGTCGAACGAATAGGCAACAAAGCCCATTTTTGCAATTCTCTCACAGTAGGATTTCATCGAATCGCTCG
>JBJFHV010000054.1:0-3752 GCA_051894015.1 Acutalibacteraceae bacterium
CTTTTAATCTGTGTCCGGGCTGACAGCGCAAGAGTTCATTTTACCTCTCATGCGATTGACAATCCGCCCGTTCCGCCGATGTTCTGTATGCTGATGCGAAAGCGGCTGACGGGTGCGGTGATTACCGACATCCGGCAAAGCGAGCTTGACCGGATTCTGTTTATTGACTTTGACGCCACGAACGAAATCGGCGACAAAGTTAAGCTGACCCTTGTGACCGAAATCATGGGCAAATACAGCAACATGATTCTGCTTTCCGAGGACGGAAAAATCATCGACAGCATGAAGCGTGTCGATTTTTCAACTTCGTCCGTGCGGCAGATTTTGCCCGGACTTTCTTATGAGCCTGCGCCGAAACAGGACAAGCTGTGCCTGGAAACGGTTGATGTGAACGAGGTCTTTGCCCGCATTCTGTCTTATCCGGGAAAATTGCTTTCCTCCGCCGTGCTCAGTTCGGTTCAGGGCATTTCGCCGATTGTTGCACGGGAAATCGCCTTTATCTGTACGGGTGACGACACGGCGGTCGGCTCTCTTAATGAGTCGGAAAAGGAAAAGCTGCTTGCGTCACTCGAAAGCATCAAAAACGGACTTCATAAAGAAACGAATGTTTATATGCTTCTTTCCGAGGACGGCAAAAAGCCGAAGGATATGTCCTTTCTCCCGATCGGGCAGTACGGCGATACGCTCGGCGTAAAAGAATACGACAGCCCGTCCACGCTTCTGGATGATTTCTACTTTGAACGGGACAGAATCAACCGCATCAATCACCGAGGACATGAGCTGATTAAGCTACTGAAAAACCTGATTGAACGAACATCAAGAAAGCTGAATCTTCAAAAACAGGAATACGAAAAATGCGGCGAAAAGGATACCTTAAAGCTTTTTGCCGAGCTGATTACGGCGAATGCCTACGCTTTGAAAAAAGGCAGTGCATTTTACGATGTTCAAAACTATTATGACAATATGAACACGGTCAGAATCAGCGTCAACCCCGCTTTGACGCCGACGGAAAACGCCAATAAATACTATAAAGATTACCGCAAGGCGAAAACCGCCGAGGTGATGCTCGAAAAGCTGATAAAAGAGGGCGAGGACGAGCTTACTTATCTTGAATCCGTACTCGATGAGCTTTCGAGAGCGGACACCGACAGTGAGATTTCGTCTGTCAGGCTTGAATTATGCGAGGGCGGCTATCTGAAAAACAAGTCAGGCAAAAAGCAAAAGCCTCCGAAACAGCTTCCGCCTTACGAATTTATGTCGACGGACGGGTATCGGATTTTAGTTGGCAGAAACAATATTCAGAACGACCGCCTTTCGATGAAAACCGCCAACAACAACGATATGTGGCTTCATACGCAGTCGTTTCCCGGCTCACACGTTATTATTGAGAATCAGGGCGGTGAGGTGTCTGACCTTTCGATTGAGCAGGCGGCGGTGATTGCGGCGTATTACAGCAAGGCAAGGGAATCGACTCTTGTTCCCGTTGACTATACCAAGGTACGAAATCTGAAAAAGCCTGTCGGTGCAAAGCCCGGCAAGGTGATTTATCATGTTTACTATACAATTATTGTTAATCCCGACGAAAAGTTGGTGGAAAATTTGAAAGTAAAATAAAAAGTAAAAGAGGTGAGTTCTATGTCCTTTGCGCATCTGCATCTTCATACAGAATATAGTCTCCTTGACGGTGCGTGCCGGATTGAGCAGACGGTGAAACAGGCGAAAAATCTCGGTCAGACCGCTGTTGCGATCACCGACCACGGCGTGATGTACGGTGTGGTTGACTTTTATAAGGCGGCGAAAAAAGAGGGCATCAAGCCCATCATCGGCTGTGAATGCTATGTTGCGTCCCGATCGAGACTCAACAAGGTGCACGGACTTGACAGCGAGCGGTATCACCTGATTCTGCTTTGCAAAAACAATGAGGGTTATCAGAATCTCATCTCGATGGTAAGTACATCGTGGATTGACGGCTTTTACACGAAGCCGAGAATTGACCGTGAGCTATTAGAAAAGCACCATGAGGGTCTGATTGCGCTTTCGGGCTGTCTTGCCGGTGAAATTCCCCGTGCGCTGGAAAGGGGCGACTATGACGGTGCAAAGCAAGCCGCCCTCTGGTATGATTCCGTTTTCGGTCACGGCAACTTTTATATTGAAATTCAGAATCATTCGCTTCGGCAGGAGCTTGACATCATTCCCGACCTGATACGGCTTTCAAGAGAGACGGGAATCCCCCTTGCCGCCACGAATGACGCTCATTATCTGACGAAGGACGACGCCGAGGTTCAGCAGGTCCTGATCTGTATCGGCACGAATCACACCTTGGGTGAGGACACGGGGCTTGAATTCGGTGCGCCCGAGTTTTACCTGAAAAGTGAGGACGAAATGCGTGCCCTTTTCCCGACGTCACAAGATGCCATTGATAATACGGGAAAAATCGCCGAGATGTGCAACGTTGAATTTGAGTTTGGCAAAACGAAGCTTCCGCATTTCGAAGTGCCGGACGGCGAGGATCACTTTGAATACTTCAGGCGGCAGTGTTACAACGGACTTTATCAAAAGGTCAGCGAAAATCCGCCGCAGAATTACATTGACCGGCTCGAATACGAGCTTTCGGTTATCAACAAAATGGGTTATGTGGACTATTATCTGATTGTGCACGACTTTGTCCGTTTTGCAAAAAGTAAGAACATCCCCGTCGGCCCCGGAAGAGGCTCGGGAGCCGGCAGTCTTGCGGCGTACTGTATCGGCATCACAGGCATCGATCCGCTTAAGTATAACCTGCTTTTTGAGCGCTTCCTGAACCCCGAACGGGTCAGTATGCCCGACTTTGATATCGACTTTTGCTATGTCAACCGCCAGAAGGTTATTGACTATGTCATCGAAAAATACGGCGCTGATCATGTGGCACAGATTGTCACCTTCGGAACGCTTGCGGCAAGGGCGGCAATCCGTGACGTCGGTCGGGCAATGGGCATTTCCTATCAGGTGGTAGACTCCGTTGCGAAGCTTGTTCCGAACGAGCTGAAAATCACGATTGACAAGGCGCTTTCCTATTCCAAGGAGCTTTCAAGCCTGTATAACACCAATGACGAGGTCAGACGGCTTATCGACATGGCAAAAAAGGTGGAGGGTATGCCGCGGCACGCTTCGACCCATGCCGCCGGTGTCGTGATTACAAGAGACCCGGTTTCGTCCTATGTTCCGCTTGCCGTGAATGACGAAGCCGTTGTGACGCAGTTTACGATGACGACGCTCGAACAGCTCGGACTTTTGAAGATGGATTTCCTCGGACTTCGCACACTTACGGTGATTGACGACACCGTGAAAATGATAAAGCGCAAAAATCCCTCGTTTACCCTTGCGGATATTGACGTGAACGACAAGGCGACGTATGAGATGCTTTCCAAGGGCAGAACCGACGGCGTTTTTCAGTATGAATCCTCGGGTATGAGAAGCGTTTTAAGCCGATTGAAGCCCGAAAGTCTTGAAGATCTGATTGCGGTCATTTCGCTTTACCGTCCGGGTCCTGCCGACTCCATTGACACTTATATCGAAAACCGCCATCACCCCGAACGGACAACCTATAAAAGCGAGCTTCTGCGTGATATTCTGTCGGTCACCTACGGCTGTATGGTGTATCAGGAGCAGGTTATGGAAATCTGCCGCAAGGTCGCCGGGTACTCCTACGGAAGAGCCGACCTTGTGCGCCGTGCGATGTCGAAGAAAAAGCTGGATGTCATGGAGCAGGAGCG
>JBJFHV010000055.1:0-3748 GCA_051894015.1 Acutalibacteraceae bacterium
GTTTTCGTCAACAAAGCAAAGCTCGACTGAATGCGGATCAAGCTGCATTTTGGAAAGTGTGGTCACGGCGGAATTAAAAAGCACCCTTTGTGCAAAAATTTCGGGTTGAAAAAGCCTGATTCCGGATTCGGGGTCAGGCTCAATTCCGTTTTGGGTGATTGCTTTTGTCCGGAGCTTTCCGCAAAACTCCGCAATCGTGTTCCACGGAATGATGCCCCGATAAAGCTTTGCTGTCACAACATAAAAGGCAAGTCCTCCGTCCGGTGTTATTTTTTCGGCGGTAACTTCAGGCGGATTGAAAAGGTCGTGAACCCTTCCTTTCAGTCCGCTTTGACCCTCTTGCGTTTTTAAAACAAAAAACACCTCGTTCGCCTCCTATGCCGTATATTGAATGATATGACAAAAAAGCGTACGGTATGACGGAAAAAGAAGGTGATGTGGATAAACGGCAGACAAAAAGCGTTGATTGTGCAAGACTGCGTATGATGACGATCAGCGTGTGAAAAGTCAGAAAGTTCAGAAAGAAGCTTTTTCAAGAAAAAAATCCGAAGCCATTGGACTGACTCCGGATTGATTCATTTCACATGGGTAGTTTCAGCTCATGTCAACCTTTTGATTATTTGGATAGTTTAATACCGCCGCCGTTGAGGAAATAGGTAAACATTTTCAACAGATTTGTGAGCCATTTTATGAAGGTGTTGATGATCGAACGAATTCTTTCGGACTTTGTCGTGGGACGATCAACCTTTTCGTCTGCCGTCCAGTATTCATTGTGACAGTTTTCCTCCGTCATGGGCTCAATGGTGTCGGTGGCATTATCATAGACAATATACTGCGTCAGATCAAAATCGTCTACGGTCAGCTGTCGGTCGGCATCCATAACCGTTATGAGAAGGTTTGATTCCTGCGATATGTAATGCCCGTGATCTAAGCCTTTGAAGAACCATGTGTAGTCCGGGAACAGACAGGTGGAAGCGTCAATCTGCTTGTCGGGAGAAATATATCTGCCAAGTCCCTTTTCAACCTGACCGGCAATATAATCATCACTGAGCGTGTCGTAAACCGTTGATGTTGTTGCGCCGAACGATGCGTTGTATACCGATACATAATCATCGCCGAGAATGCTTCCGTCCTTGAGCGTGGGAACCATCTGCATACCGTATTTTGCAACAACGCAAAGGTTAACGCCGTCATCCGTAAGCTTTTGCATGATCGGATAGACATTCTTCTTAATGGTATCGTTGTAGTTTGTGATCTTATCGATAAGACCCTTGTACTGGATTCTTTTCTCACTGCCTTCTTCGCCGAAAACATAAGTGAGCGCTTTGTCAAAATCGTCGGCTTCTACAACTGCCCAATATCCAGGGAATGTCATAAAGGTGGAACGGGCAAGAGCCGAAATAATGCCGTATTCGATTTTTGAGTAAAGCTGTGCTCTTGCAACATCGCCGAGCGTATCAATCACGCCGGTGCTTTCAAGTAAATTGATGGTAGATGTAACAAAACGTACAATATCGGTATAGAAATCGTCTCTTTCGGAATAATCGGTGATAAACCTTGAAATGGAATTTGCGTCAACGCCGAAATCACCGCTGAGCATTCCGCTCATAAAGTCAGCACCCATAGAGGTTGAAACATCAATGCCGACACCTTTGAGGCTGTTTGTGGAGTACTTGTTGATATAAGAAAGAACCGTATTGCTGCCGAGACATTTTACCGTCAGTGAAACCTTGTCATGACCTGTTGCCTTTTTAACATCTTCAATGTAAGCGTTAAGCTGATCGGCAAGCTCGATCGGGTCGAGTCTCCAGTCATAATAGAAAACATATGCCTTTTCATTGTAGGTTCCGTCGGGATTCTTACGGTCTTCGTACTCGGCTCTTGCCATCAGATCCTTCTGCCACTTCGGGATATCGCAATCGGTGTTGGGATTTCCGTTTTCGTCAAGCAATATCGGCTTGTAAACATCGCTGATTTCTTTATAAACAGCATCATAATAATCGTCCCAGTCATTGAAAACAATGCCCTTTATAAGAAACGGACGGAGAATATTGAACGCTGCTTCGGAAATATTGCCGTCTTCAGAGTTCTTGAAAATTTTGAACAGATCACCGATTGTGAATTCCTTGGTTTCGTCGTCATAGGCAAGCGGACCGCTGTCACCTGCAATATAGATAACCGGCACGCTTGAGTTGACCTTGAACTCGACGGTGGCGAAAGCCGGAACAGTGGCGCCGATTATAATCAGAACGCTCAATACAATAGATACAACCTTTTTCATATTTTTACCTCCAAAAATCGTTTTTTAAAACAATCTTTAATAAAGTGTAACATATTGTAAAATATAAGTCAAATGACGATATTCATAATTGTATTGAGCGCTTTTTGTTTAATATGACAAACGAATTTTCGGCAGTTATGAATCGATTTAATTTAAGATACTCATAAACTCATCTCCGGTAATCGTTTCGTGATCATAAAGATACTTGGCAAGTTCATCCAGCTTTTCTTTATTTTCTGTGATAATCTTCTTTGCCTTTTCGTACTGCTTTTTCACAACAGCAACGACCTGACGGTCAATCTCGCTTGCCGTTTCAGCTGAACAGGCAAGTGAGGTGTCTGCGCCCAGATACTGATTATTGACGGTTTCAAGCGCAACCATACCGAAGTCGTCACTCATACCGTAGCGCGTAATCATCGCTCTTGCAAGCTTCGTCGCCTGTTCGATATCGTTCGACGCACCCGTTGTAATACAGCCTGCCGCAACCTCCTCGGCGACACGTCCGCCGGTGAAGGTGGCAATTTTGTTTTCAAGCTCTTCTTTACTCATCAGGTAATGATTACCCTCGTCGACCTGCATGGTGTATCCGAGTGCACCGGAGGTTCTCGGTACAATCGTAATTTTCTGAACGGGTGCGGAATTCGTCTGCTTCGCCGCTACAAGTGCATGACCGATTTCGTGGTAGGATACAATCATCTTTTCCTTGTCGGTCAGAATCGCATTCTTTTTCTGATAACCGGCAATAACAACTTCGATACTTTCCTCAAAATCCGCTTCGGTCGCCGACTTTTTGCCCGCCCTGACGGCACGAAGCGCCGCTTCATTTACCATGTTTGCAAGGTCTGCTCCCACCGCTCCGGAAGTAGCCAGGGCTATCTCCTCCAAATCCACTGTATCATCCATGAGTACATCGTGGGAATGAACCTTAAGAACATCAATACGTCCCTTCAAATCCGGTTTCTCCACAATAATCCTCCGGTCAAAACGTCCCGGACGAAGCAGGGCCTTATCTAACACCTCCGGTCGGTTTGTCGCCCCCAGAATAACAATTCCCTTGGAAGAATCAAATCCGTCCATCTCCGAAAGCAGCTGGTTCAGAGTCTGTTCCCGCTCGTCATTTCCACCGCCATACTGGCTGTCCCTGCTCTTACCGATGGCATCAATCTCGTCAATAAAAATAATACATGGCGCCATCGACTGGGCCTGTTTAAACAAATCCCGGACACGGGATGCTCCCACACCCACAAACATCTCTACAAAATCGGAACCGGAGAGGGAGAAGAAAGGTACATTCGCCTCTCCTGCCAGTGCCTTTGCCAACAATGTCTTACCGGTTCCCGGAGGGCCCACCAAAAGGGCACCTTTCGGAAGTCTGGCTCCGATTTTCCGGTACTTGTCCGGATTTTTCAAAAAGTCGACTAACTCCGTCAGGGATTCCTTTGCCTCTTCCTCTCCGGCTACATCTTT
>JBJFHV010000056.1:0-3737 GCA_051894015.1 Acutalibacteraceae bacterium
AAATGCGTCACCAAGGTTGGCTGTCTTGGCGGATATGTAACGGAAAAAGAGCTTCTGACACAGTATGATATACTGAAAAACCGATAAATTTATAAAAAGGAGAGATAAAGAAAACATGAGCACAAAAACTGCTGAAAAAGAAATCCGCTATGTCGGCGTCAAGGAAAACTTAGCCTACGGCTTTGCCAACGCCGGTCAGGTGTTCGGTTACAATCTTGTTGCCGGCGGTTACCTTTCCCTGTTTTTTACGAAGGTGTTCGGTATCCCGTCACAAGCCGTGGCGACTATGATTCTTTTCTTAGGAATCTGGGACACGATCAACGACCCGCTGATGGGCGGAATTATCGACAAAACCCGCTCAAGATACGGAAAACTCAGACCGTATCTGCTGATTGTTCCGATTCCGCTTTCCATTACCACAATATTGCTTTTTTCGGGGCCGCTGATTTTAGCCGACGCCAAAACCACAACGGTAAAAATTGTCTATATGTACATATCGTATATCGTGTGGGAATTATTCTACACGTTAGGTGACGTTCCGTTCTGGGGCATGAGCTCGGCGATCAGCCCGTCGCCGTCCGACAGAACAAGAGCCATTTCGAGCGCCCGTTTCATAAGCGGCATCATCGGCGGGCTTTCCACTACCATCCTTGTTGTTTTAATGGACGCGTCCGAGCATAATATCATCGGGCTTTCTCTGCCTCAGGTATTCTTCCTGATGGCGGTAATCGCCGGCACATTCGGTATGGGTCTTTTCTCGTTGGCAGGCTTATGCACAAAGGAAAGAGTTGTGCAAAGCATCAAGGAACCGAGCATTCTTGACAGCTTCCGGATCATGGTAAAAAACAAACCCCTTATGCTGATTATCTGTTCAAGCGTCATCAGCACCCTTTCGGGACTTGCCGGGGTATTCCAGAGCTATTATTATGCCGAGGTTGTCAACATCAACTCTCTTATCCTGATTATCAATCTTCCGGGTACGATACTTGGCTTTATCACTTATCTGATTGTCCCGAAGCTGAAAAAGAGATTGGACAACCGACAGATTGTTTTCCTCAACGGATTTTGCAGAGCCGCAACAGCTGTCGTTGTTTTCCTGATCGGTATGAATCACTATAATAAGATTGCCGTTGTTGTCCCGCTTTTAATGGTTCAGAATTTGGTTTTCTCTTTCTTCAACACCGTTCAGAGCATCATTCCCACCGAAATGATCGGTGACACGATTGACTACATGGAATGGAAAACCGGCGAAAGAAACGAGGGTGTGGCTTTCTCGGTGCTGACCTTTACAGGAAAGCTTTCCGGCTCACTGAGCACCTCCTTGGGTACGGCTCTTCTGCCGCTTGTCGGACTGACATACCAGAATATCAACGGGGTTCAGACCGCCGTCAAAGGCGATCATACCGATTTGCTTTTGTGGGCGTTCTTCATTCTTGTTCCGCAGCTGTTGGGACTTCTCGGTTTGATTCCGTATATCTGGTACGACCTGACAGGCGATAAGCTTCAGATGATACGCAATGACATTTCAAAACGCAGAAAAGAAAACTCGTCCAACAATCCGGGAGGTGAAGAAAATGAATAAATGTCCGAAATGCGGCGAAAAACTAAGTCCCTTTTATTTCAAGCAGCTATGCCCGAAGTGCGGCGCAAATCTGATGTATTATGACATTGACGAACGACTGAAACAGGACGCCGAAAAGGCACAGAAAGAAGTGGAGGCGGTCAACCGTTTTACATCGATTCTGAAAAATTCGTCCGTTGCCTCCCCTCTTCATATTATACGGTTGGTGCTGTTCTTCACTCCTCTTGCATCCATGTGCCTGCCTATGTTTGTGACCGGAGACAAGACCGTAAGTCTTGTGGAATTAATCATGAGCATCATCAAAAACGGCCTTGACTTTAACGCAATGCTCGCTGATACACCGTATTTCTTAGGTGTTTTATCTATGGTGCTTGTAATCGTGCTTTCCCTTGCGGAAATCATTGCAAGCTTATTCAGCGCAACAAAGCACGGACTTATGAGAAATCTTATTTTTTCCGCCGTGAATCTGTTGACTCTTTGCGGTCTCGGGATTGCCGTATCTTCCATGGGCGGAAAAATCGGAATAGGCTTCATCCTTACACTTGTTATCTATCTTACATGCGACATTCTTCATTTTGTTGTCAACAAAAAAATTCGTGCAAAATAAATACCCGAGGAGTTTAAAATGAGTAAGAAAAAAATTTATACCGTTGCCACGGCTCATCTTGATACCATCTGGTCATGGGATTTCGAAACCACGGTCAGCAAGTATATCTATAACACGCTTGTTGACAATTTTGCCATGCTCAAAAAATATCCGAGCTATATCTTTTCCTTTGAGGGCTCGTACCGTTATGAGCTTATGGAGGAATATTACCCGGAATTGTTTGAGCAGTTAAAAAAATATGTTGCCGAGGGCAGATGGAATGTTACCGGCTCCGCTTTCGAAAACGGTGATGTCAACTGTCCGTCACCCGAGGCGCTTTTCAGAAATATCCTGATCGGCAACACCTATTTCGACGAAAAATTCGGTAAACGTTCGTGCGATATTTATTTGCCGGACTGCTTCGGCTTCGGTTGGGCTTTGCCGAGCATCATGCACCACGCAAACCTGAAAGGTTTTACGACCCAGAAACTTGCCTGGGGCAGCGCTTACGGGATACCGTTTGACATCGGAAAATGGTACGGCGTAGACGGAAACTATGTTTATGCATCGGTAAACCCGCACGACTATTATTTCACGTTGACAAAACTCCGTAACTGGAAGTTTGTGACCGACAAGCTCAAGGAAAACGAAAAGTACGGTCTCAATTGGACCTACATGTTCCACGGAATCGGCGACCGCGGCGGCGCGCCTGAGGAAAAAAGCGTTCGATTCGTTGACGGCGAAATCAAAAAGAATGATACGGAAGATATCGAGGTGATCGCCGCCTCTGCCGATCAGATTTACCGTGATATTGAAACAAAGCTTCCGCAGGAGGTAAAGGACAGGCTCCCCGAGTGGAAAACGGAGCTTGTTATGCAGAATCACGGTGTCGGCGGTTATACATCAAGGGCAATCGGCAAGCGTTGGAACGCAAAATGTCAGGAGCTCGGAGACATGGCCGAGCGTGCAGGCGTTATGGCGATTCATTTCGGCACCGCTGACTACAATGAAGAAGTGCTTGAAAAGTCGTGGAAACGAGCCATCGCTCATCAGTTCCATGACGATACACCGGGCACTTCGGTTCAGCGCGCTTACAGACGCTCATGGAATGATTACGCCATGTCAATCAATCAGTTCAGCGGTGAATTGGAAGCGTCACTTTCGTCGCTCACTTCGCTGATGGATTCCGATTTCTGTCAGGGGATTCCGCTTTTGGTATCGAATCCCGTTGAAGCCGACAGAAAATCCGCTGTAAAAATCAAGCTCAAGGGCATCAGCACACCGTACGTCCGTATTTTTGATAACGAGGGAAAAGAAGTTTTGTCACAGCTTGTGTCGGACACCGACGGAATCAAAGAAATCCTGTTTTTAGCCGAGGTAAAGTCACTCGGACTGAAAGTTTTTGACGCACGTCCGTCAGATGAACCGTGCAAGATTGAAAGCGAACTGAAAGCAAGTACCAACACCATTGAAAATGGGAAATACATCGTTACGCTGAATAAAAACGGCGATATTTCATCAATTGTTGACAAGGACGATAATAACAGGGAGCTTCTCGAAAAGCCTGTT
>JBJFHV010000057.1:0-18937 GCA_051894015.1 Acutalibacteraceae bacterium
TGAAAGGCGCAGTTGAAAATCAATAAAATTTGTGGCTTTGATTTTTACTTCAGAGGGTGTTGTAAATGGAAGAATATAACGACGGTTTTTCAAAATTACTGGATACTGTTAAGAAAAACAAATTTTCCGACGAGGATATCAAAAAAGTAACCGACGCGTATCATCTTGCCGCAAAAGCGCACGACGGACAAAAGCGCCGCTCGGGGGAACCGTATATTATTCATCCGGTTGCTGTTGCGCAGATCCTTGCCGAAATGTGTATGGATGTCGATTCGATCTGCGCCGCACTTTTGCATGACGTTGTGGAAGATACGGAATATACAGCGGAACAGATTAGAGCGCAGTTCGGCGAAACGGTCGAACAGCTGGTCGACGGTGTCACAAAGCTCGGTCAGATTGCGGTTGATACCAGCCGTGAGGAACAGCAAAACGAAAATGTGCGTAAAATGTTCCTTGCTATGTCGAAAGATATCCGCGTTATCATCATAAAACTTGCTGACCGCGTCCATAATATGAGAACGCTTCGGTTTATGCCGGAGGAGAAAAGGCGTTATAAAGCCCGGGAAACGCTTGAAATTTACGCGCCAATCGCGCACCGTCTCGGTATCCGTGCCTTTAAAGAAGAGCTTGAGGATTTAGCGATCAGCTATCTTGATCCTGTTGCTTATAAAGAAATCGCCAACAATCTTGAAAAACAGGTTGAATCCCGTCAGGAATTTTTGGAAGAAATCAAACGTCAGATCAGTGACCGTGTCAAAACGGACGTACCGAACGCGTACATTTCGGGACGCATCAAAAGTGTTCACGGCATTTACCGAAAAACCTTCATCAAAGGGAAAACCATGGACGAGATCTATGATATCTATGCTGTCCGTATTATTGTCGATACGGTCTTTGAATGCTATCTGTGTCTCGGAATCATCCATGATATGTATAATCCCTTGCCGGGTCGATTCAAAGATTATATATCGACACCGAAGCCGAATATGTACCAGTCGCTTCATACGACCGTTATCGGCAAAGAGGGAATCCCGTTCGAAGTACAGATCAGAACATGGGAAATGCATCAGACCGCCGAGTACGGTATTGCCGCACATTGGAAATATAAGCTCGGAATCGGCGGAAAAGCGAAGTTTGAAGAACGTCTTTCCTGGATCCGTCAGCTTTTGGAAAATCAGAAAGAAAGCGACGATGTCGAGGAAATCGTGAATGTCATTAAAAACGATTTCGCTTCGGAGGAAGTTTTTGCCTTTACACCCAAGGGCGACATTATCAGCTTACCGGCAGGTTCAACGATTGTTGACTTTGCCTATGCGATTCATTCTGCCGTCGGTTCAAAGATGATCGGTGCAAAAGTCAACAGCCGCATCACAACCCTCGATCATCAGATCAACAACGGCGAAATTATCGAAATTCTTACCACCTCTCAGCCGAAAGGTCCGAGCCGTGACTGGCTGAAAATCGCCAAGACAAGCGGTGCACGGAGTAAAATTAAAAGCTGGTTCAAAAAGGAAAGAAGAGAAGAGAATATCGAAGTTGGGCGCACAGAGGTTGAACGAGAGTTTAAGCGTAACAATATCAATCTTCCCGAAAAGCAGCTTCAGGATTTCCTTATGAAAATAGCGGAACGCCAAAAAATGGCAAGTGTGGACGATCTGTTTGCGGCAATCGGCTACGGCGGACTTCAGCTGACGAAGATCATTCCGAAAATCCGTGAGGAATACGCGAAGCTTCTGAAAGAAAACGAGCCGACCGATATCCAGATCACGGCGCCTGCCAAAAAATACACAAGAAGCCCCGAGGGTATCATTGTCGAAGGCATTGATAATTGCCTGATCAAATTTGCCCGTTGTTGTGATCCTCTTCCCGGTGACGATATCATCGGCTTTATTACCAGGGGTCACGGTGTTTCGATTCATAACAGAAACTGTTCGAATGTTCCGAAAAACATCGAAGCAAGTCCCGAACCCGAGCGTTGGATAAAAGCATGGTGGGATACAAAAACCAACAACAATTATCGGGCAACGCTGATTGTTACGGGCCTTGATCGTGTCGGTCTTCTTGCCGATCTTTCGGGACAGCTTGCCAATATGCACGTTATGATCCACTCACTTTTCACAAAAGAGAGTAAGGACGGTCGGTGCTTAATCAATCTGACCATTACCGTCAACGGTGCAGAACACCTCAATTCCGTTAAAGAGAAGCTGAAAAAAGTCAAAGGTGTAACATCAGTCGAAAGACTCGGACTTTAAACAAAGATCAGAAAGGAAGCCGTAAGGCGATATAATCTATGAAAGCAGTAATACAAAGAGTGCTGAATGCAAAAGTAACCGTCGATTCAAAAGTAACGGGAGAAATCGGTAAAGGCTTTCTTGTGCTGTTAGGTGTTATGCAAGAAGATACCGAGAACGAAATGAAGCTTCTTGCCAAAAAAGTTGCTCAGCTTCGTATTTTTGAAGATGAAAATGAAAAAATGAATCTGTCTCTTGGCGATGTGGGCGGAAGTGTGCTGGTCGTTTCTCAATTTACACTTTGCGCCGATGTATCACACGGAAGACGTCCGTCGTTCATTAATTCCGCCCGACCGGAAAAAGCAAACAAGCTTTATGAGCAATTTGTTCAGGAGCTTCATGTGTGGGAAATCGATAATGTTCAGACCGGTATTTTTGGAGCCGATATGGCGGTTGAACTTCTCAATGACGGTCCTGTTACCATAATTATGGACACAGATGAATGGAAGAAAGGCTGAAACATGAGTATTTCTATCAACACGCTTGCGCTCGGTCTTATGCGGGCGAACTGCTATATTGTGACAATCCCCGAAACCGATTCCGCTCTGGTTATTGACCCCGGCGAGTATTCACAGAAGCTTCGTGATCGTTTACGGGAACTCGGGATTCAAAAATTGGAGTATATCCTTTTGACCCACGGTCATTTTGATCATATTACCGGTGCGAGTGCCTTACAATCCGAATTTGGCGGAAAAATTATCATTCACAGTTCAGATGAGTCTTTTTTGTCGGACGAGAATAAGAGCTTGTCGTATCTTCTGCGTGAGCCGTTTAAGCCGATCAAAGCCGATGTCGTTGTATCGGATTCTGATTTCCTTGATTTCGGTTCAGAAAATATTGAGGTAATCCATACTCCCGGTCACACACCGGGCAGTATTTGCTATAAAATCGGCGACAATCTTTTCAGCGGCGATACTCTTTTTCGCCTTTCGGCAGGAAGAACCGATTTTCCCGACGGAAGTGATGCTGAAATGATGAAGTCGATGAAAAGACTGAAGTCAATTTCACAAAACCTGAAAGTTTATCCCGGTCATGACCGTCCGACTGAGCTTGATTTTGAAAAGCGTAAAAATCCTTTTATGAAGGAGCTTTAATCTTCATGTATCTTGTATTAAACAACCGTTCCTTTCAATACGAAACCGAGAATCTTTTAAGGGTATTCTTTGCTAACGAGAATATAATTCTTTCGGATTCACCGATCCCGGGAGAAAACGGTGTGATCGCTTTTGCTGACGATAAAACAATTTCTGTTCGGCTGATTCTGAATTCAAAAGAATATGCAAGTGAAGATGTTCTTGATTTTTCTTTGATGAATGACGATGACAGCGAAACCGGATACACCGAACGCAAACTTGAGCTGATGCTGTTTGAACTTTTGAAAAAAGCTACAGGTTATATACCCTCATGGGGAATTCTTACCGGTGTTAGGCCGGCAAAGCTGATGACAAGGCTTGTTGAAAAGTACGGTAAAAAGCAGGCTTATTCTTATTTTGTTGACGAACTTCAGGTCAGTCCCAAAAAGGCAGCCTTGGCACTCAGCGTTGCCGAAACCGAAAAGCCGATTATCGATCTGTCCGATGAAAAATCGTTCAGCCTGTATATTTCCATTCCGTTTTGTCCGACAAGATGCAGTTACTGCTCATTTGTTTCTCATTCAAACGAAAAAGCCAAAAAGCTGATGCCGGATTATGTCCGTTTATTGTGCCGGGAAATCGAGTACACTGGTGAACTCGTAAAACAGCTCGGCCTGAGGCTCGAAAGCATCTATATGGGCGGAGGAACGCCGACTGCGCTGGATGCCGGATCCCTTAAAACGGTTACAGATGCAATCAAGGATGGCTTTGATTTGTCTTTTTGCCGCGAATATACGATCGAATCGGGCAGACCGGACAGTATCACCGAAGAAAAGCTTGAGGTAATCAAAAACTGCGGTGCCGGGCGTATCAGCATCAATCCGCAGACCTTTAATGATGATGTTTTACGTGAAATCGGCCGCCGTCACAGTTCGCAAATGACCGTTGACAGCATGCTTTTGGCAAGAAAATGCGGATTTGACAATATCACTATGGATATCATCGCCGGGCTTCCGACCGATACGCTTGAATCGTTCGAAAATACTGTTGATAAGGTTTTGTCTTTTTCTCCGGAGAATATTACGGTACATACGCTTGCGCTGAAACGCTCTTCTTCACTTGTCACCGAGGATAAAGCGAGGGGAGACGGCGAAACCGCCGATAAGATGCTGACAATAGCGTCCGAAAGGCTTACCGGAAACGGCTATATTCCTTATTACATGTACCGTCAGAGCAAGTGTCTGGGTAACCTGGAAAATGTCGGGTGGGCAAAAATAGGCAAGGAATGTCTGTATAACGTCTTCATGATGGAAGAATGTCATACCGTTATTGCTGTCGGTGCCGGAGCCGTGACAAAGCTGAAAAATCCTTACTGCAACGAAATTGAACGAATTTTTAACTATAAATATCCGTATGAATATATAAGCAACTTTTCGGAAATAAAAAAACGCAAGGACAAAATTATTCCGTTTTACCGCAATCTCAACTTATAGAAAAGCAGGTGTTTCAATGGGCGACGGCTTGATCAAGGCAGAAACCGTAAACCGTCTTATAAAAAATGACGCCGTGGGTTTTATCTCTCATTGCGAGGAAAGATATCATGAACGAATTTGTGATGCTGTCAACAGCTTTTTTGATAAGTCCGGTTATCGGCTTGTCATGCTTGCGGGACCGAGCTCTTCCGGAAAAACCACAACGGCAAAGCTGATGAGTGAGGAAATCATACGCCGCGGCAGACCTTCCAAGATTATTTCTCTGGATGATTTTTATCTTGACCAGACAACAACGTTTTATTTTGAAGACGGCACCCCGGATTATGAAACGCATAACGCGTTGGACATTCCATATATCAGTACCTGCCTTTCGTCTCTGATAAAAGACGGAGAATGTATGCTTCCGCGCTTTAATTTTTATACAAAAAAACGTGAAAAAGAGCTGATGAAAACCAATCTGTCCGATGATGAAGTCGTTATTGTAGAAGGACTTCATGCCATCAATCCGATTGTCACCGATACTCTTGACGAACGGAAGGTTACCAAGATGTACGTCAGTGTGTCATCAAGAATTGTCGATTCGTCTGACGAGGTTTTGCTGTCAAAACGCAATATCAGATTTATCAGACGGCTTATCCGTGATTATAATTTCAGAAATTCCGATGTGGATAATACATTCATGCTTTGGAAAGGCGTTCAGATCGGCGAAGCGAGATATATTTTTCCCTTCAGCCATCGTGCCGACAGAAGAATCGACTCCATTCATCCGTATGAGCCGTGTTTATTTAAAGAGAAAGCGATAAAACTACTTGACCTTATCGGTGAAGATAGTATATACTTTAATGACGCAAAACAGTTAAAAGAAAAACTTTCATGTTTTGAAAGTGTGGATTCTGAGTTGATTGCCGATAATTCACTTCTCAGAGAATTCATCGGCTGAAAAGGAGATGTAGTTTTGGCTGAAAGAAAAAAACAGACCTTACTGACCGGAGCCGGTGCCCTTGCAATAGCAACGGTGCTTGTAAAAATAATCGGCGCGCTTTATAAAATACCTCTTACGAATCTCATAACGGTTGAGGGATATGCTTATTTTCAGGGTGCCTATGCCGTTTATACGCCGCTTTATGCGATTTCAATGGCCGGACTTCCTGTCGCCGTATCAAAGCTTGTTTCCCAAAATATCGAGCTCGGGCGGATCAAGGACGCCAAGCGGATTTTCACTGTGGCAAGAAAGCTGTTCTTCCTTGTCGGTCTTGCCGGAACAGTGATTCTTGCGGCTATTGCCGTTCCTTACTCAAGACTTGTTCATTCGCCGGAAAACTATATCAGTATTTTAGCGATTGCCCCGTGCATTATGTTCTGCTGTCAGATGTCATCTTTCAGAGGATATTATGAAGGCTTACGGAATATGACGCCGACCGGTGTTTCGCAGGTAATTGAAGCGGTAATCAAGCTTGTATTCGGACTTGCGGGTACATATTTCTTCTTCAACCGTTGGCTTGATAATTATCATAAAAATGCTGTTGACGGTGCTGCAACCGTTTTCGGTGTTGAAGTGAAAAATGAAGCCGAAGCGCTTGCCGCTATGTATCCGTATGCTGCTGCCGTTGCAATTTTAGGCGTTACGCTCGGTTCTCTTTTCGGACTTTTATATTTATATATCCACTACAAACGGCACGGATTCGGCTTTACGAGAACAGAACTTGTCAATTCACCGCCGGCTCAAAGCGACAAAAAGCTTCGCAGCCAGATTATAAAAATTGCGGCGCCTGTTGCCCTGAGCTCAATTATACTGAACATCAGTAATATTATCGACGACACTACCATACGTACCCGTCTTGCGTATGCCATGGAAAACGGTGCAGATGTTATCAAGCAAATGTATGCTTCTACTTTTGAGGCTACACATACGCTTGATTCGGGAATAGCCGACTATCTTTACGGTGCTCATGCTTCGGTTCTCAATCTTAAAAATCTGATTCCTACAATAACGCTGACACTCGGTGTAAGTGCAATTCCGGCACTTTCATCGGCATGGACTGCCAAAAATAAAAAAGAGATCCGTGTCAGTATTGAATCGGTTATCCGCGTTACGATGATGATTGCGCTTCCGGCAGGCTTGGGCTTTGCTGCGCTGTCAAGTCCGATTCTTGACCTTCTTTATCACTCACAGCGTGATATGATCCCGATTGCCGCGCCTATGCTTACCGTTTACGGTTTCGGAATCTTCCTTTTTGCCGTTGCTTCACCGATCACCAATATGCTTCAGGCTGTCGGACGGACGGATATCCCGCTGAAATCCGTTGCGATCGGTTCCGCACTGAAAATATTCCTCAATTTTATCCTTATCGGCCGACCGGAAATCAATATTCACGGCGCGCCGTACAGCACAACCATTTGTTATATCGTAATGGTAGCGATCAATCTGACTTCTCTCATCAGGATCACAAAGGTTAAAATCAATTTTGTTTCCGTCTTTGTTAAGCCTCTTGTTGCCGCTGCGGCCTGCGGAATTACGGCCTGGTCGGTCTACTTTATTCTTGCGCAAAAGCTTGCTCTTTCGGGACGGCTTTCGACGATTGCGGCAATCGCAATGGGCGGATGTGTATACGCTGTTATTCTTCTTCTTGTCAAAGGAATTGCAAAAGATGACCTTGATATGATACCAAAAGGAGAAAAAATTGCGAAAGTCCTTGCAAAATTCGGATTATTAGGTTAAAATAGGAGCATTGAGGGTAAAACAATGGTTGATTTTGAATTTAAAGATTCTTACAATTTTGAAGACCTTGTGGAGATTATGAAAATACTCCGGGCTCCCGGCGGATGTCCCTGGGACGCGGAACAGACGCATGAAAGCATCAAAAAGTCTTTCATCGAGGAAACCTATGAGGTTATTGAAGCAATCAATAAAAATGACAACGAACTGTTATGTGAGGAACTTGGCGATTGTCTTTTGCAGGTTGTATTTCATGCGGAAATTGAGCGTGAAAAAGGAAGCTTCAATATTGACAACGTAACCGACGGTATTTGCAAAAAGCTGATCGAACGCCATCCTCATGTTTTCGGTGATGTGAAAGTTTCCGGAAGCGGCGATGTCCTTGATAATTGGGATACCATCAAGCGCAAAAGCAAAGGCCAGAAAACACAAGGCAGTGCGATGAAAAAAATCCCGAAGGAGCTTCCGGCTCTCATGAGAGCCCAGAAGATTCAGGAAAAAGCCAAAAAGGACGGTTTTGACTGGGACGATATTTCGGGCGCTTACGAAGCGTTAAGCAGTGAAGTTACTGAGCTTGAGCAAGCTGCTCAAAGCGGTGATATCAGACAAATCGAAAGCGAACTCGGAGATGTCTTGTTTTCATGCGTCAATATCGGCCGCTTTCTGAACGTCGATGCCGAACAGGCGCTGACCGTTTCGAACGACAAGTTTATCAAACGATATCTTATCGTTGAAAAGCTTGCCGCAGAAAGATCAATCAATATGAAAGAAACATCGATCGACAAACTCGATGCGCTTTGGAAAGAAGCGAAAGAAAAACTTGAATCCAATTAAGACTGTGAATCAGCAATGGTACAGGTCTTATGGAAAATAAATTTTTGGAGGACAACACAATGAATAAAACCGAATTAGTAAGCGCAGTTGCCGAAAAGGCCGGTCTTCAGAAGAAGGACGCCGAAAAGGCTGTAGCAGCAGTTTTCTCTGCTGTTGAAGATGCTCTTAAAGCAGGTGATAAGGTTCAGCTTATCGGCTTCGGCACTTTTGAGGTCAAGGAAAGAGCTGCAAGAACCGGTCACAATCCGAAAACCGGTGAATCCATGGAAATTGCTGCTTGCAAGGTTCCGTCGTTCAAAGCCGGTGCTGCTCTCAAGAACGCAGTAAAATAATTGTTTTGAGGCTGCCTGAAAGCAGCCTCAGTTCATTTTTAAGGAGAAACACTATGAGGCTTGACAAATACTTAAAAGTTTCAAGAATTATCAAGCGGCGTTCTGTTGCCAACGAAGTTTGCGACGCCGGACACGTCACGGTAAACGGCAAGGTCGCCCGTGCTTCTTATGATGTCAAAGAAGGTGATTTGATCGAAATCCGGTTCGGGGAAAAAACGATAAAAGCGCAAGTGCTGAAAGTTACCGAGTATGCTGATAAAAGCAACGCCGATACCATGTACAAAATAATTGAATAAAAATCTCCTCTCTTGGTTTGCCCGTTCTAAATTCAAAAATTCGGACATAGCTTAAGAGGGGAGGTTGTTTTATATGACAGATACAGCAGGAAGATCAATTTCATCACACAGCCTGATTCTCGAAAACCGTAATAAGCTCAGCCTGACGGGCGTTACGGATGTTGACAGCTTTGACGAAACGGCAATTGTTGCCTATACCGATTACGGAGAACTCACCGTATCGGGAACCGATTTGCATATATGCGTTCTGAATATTGAGCAAGGTGAACTCACCGTTGAGGGAAACATATCCGGACTTAATTATCTGAACCAACAGCCGAAAAGCAGCGGATTCTTTTCAAGGATGTTCCGATGACGTACGGCTTCGCAATTTCACAGCAGCTTGAACTGTTTCTGTATTCACTCGGATATGGATTTACTTTGGGTTTGTACTATCGGTTCATTATGACTTTCCGAAAGGAAATCAGTGAAAAAAAGGCTGCATATATGGCCTTTGATATTTTTTTCTGCGTCACGGGAACAGTCATAACCTTTTGCTTTTTTCTTGTATACACCGACGGTCAGGTGAGACTTGCCGCAATAGTTGCTGCTGTTATCGGATTTATTATATATATGTTTTCCGCTGATTTTATTGTAAAAAAGCTGTTGCATTATCCCGTTAAATTCATAATCCGATTTGTAAAGCTGTTGCTTTTGCCGTTACGTGCCGGGATTCATTTGGCCAAGAAATCCGCTATAAAATGGAAAAACAAAATCAGAACCTGCAGACAGAAGAAAAATGAAGATCAGAGCACGAAAAAGCGACGAGTCAGCAAGATGAAAATCCGCAGAAGAAAAATCAAAGAAAATGTTTGATTTTTTTCGGATTTTCCCTTGAAAATTTTAATAAAATCTGTATAATTGACAGTGTGTATAAACTGTGACAGGAGATGATTAAGCTGGCTGACGAAACGAAAACCAATACAAAGCAAACCGGGAAGCCGGCTGTCAAAAAATTACTTGTAATCGTCGTTCTCGTATTGACTGTTGTTATTGTAGCTGTTTTCAGTGCAATGAATTTTGTTAAAGCGCAAGAATACAACAAGCTTTCCGAACAGGTGTCCGAAGAATGTGAATCCGTAAAGTCTGATGTCAGCAAAAAAAGTGACATTATTGACGGAACGGGTTTTGACGAGTATTGCGAGGAAATTGCCCGGGAACAGTACGGCTATGCAAAGCCGGGTGAATACGTACTTTACGATTCATCTTTCGGAAATTAATTTGGGAGGACGAAGCTATTTATGCTTGAAATCGGTTCAATTGTTGAAGGAAAAGTTACCGGGCTTACCGGATTCGGAGCGTTTGTATCTCTGCCGGACGGCAGCAGCGGAATGGTTCACATTTCCGAAGTATCCACTTCTTTTGTAAAGGATATTAAAGATCATCTTTCCGAGGGTCAGGAAGTGAAGGTCAAAGTCATCAATATAAGTGACGACGGAAAAATCAGCCTTTCCATCAAAAAAGCCCTTGAAAATGATTCCGAATCTTTTTCCAAACAACAAAGACCGCCGAAAAAACCGAGGCAGGCGAATGTTTGGCGCGGTCAGCCGCAGCGTCCGAGCGAAGAAAATATGTCCTTTGAGGATATGATGCAGCGCTTTAAGCAGGTCAGCGACGAAAAAATGACCGATCTGAAGCGCTCCGGTGAATCGAAGCATGGCGGATATTCCCGCAGAGGCGGAAATAAAAATTATTGATGATATTAAGCGGTGCGGCTTATTTTGCTGTACCGCTTCGTTATTATGAAAGGCATAAAAAATGAGGAAAGAAAATGATTTTCAAATCAGACCGATTGCTCACATAAAAAGTCCGTTTATGACGAAATTCGGTGTTCCGAGACAAAGCGGTATCACGCAAAGCATTATATCAGAAATTATTTTTGAACCGGAATACAGGGATATCTCGGCTATAAGAGGACTGGAAGATTTTTCTCATATCTGGCTGATCTGGCTGTTTTCCGAGTCTGTCAGCGACACATGGTCTCCGACGGTCAGACCGCCGAAGCTCGGCGGAAACAAAAGAATGGGTGTTTTTGCGACTAGATCTCCGTTCAGACCGAACCATTTGGGTCTGTCATGCGTAAAAATTGAGAAGATCCGCCTTTGCTGCGAAAACGGACCGGTAATTTCTGTTTCCGGTGCCGACTTAATTGACGGAACGCCGATTTTTGATATCAAGCCTTATATCGCTTATTCAGATTCGAAACCGGACGCATTATGCGGCTTTGCTATGAATCCTGAAAGAAATAAGCTTCAAGTTAAATTCCGTGATTGTGTTTTGGATCTTTTGCCGCAAGAACTTTTGGCGGGACTTCTGGAAGCACTTGAGCAGGATCCGCGTCCGGCTTATCAGGACGACGCGTCCCGGATTTACAAAATGTCCTATTCCGGATTTGATATCGGCTTTACCGTTCATGACGGATGTGCTGTTGTCGAAAGTGCAGAACCGATCAAATGATGAAGTTGATAAAAGCGCAAAGATATGTTATAATAACAAAACCTTACAAGGAGGAACGATTATGAAAACAAAAAAAGTCTTTTCAACCGCTCTTGCCGCCGCAACGGCAGCAGCTGCAGCCGGCACCGCCGCAAAAATCAAGAAGGACAACATCTGTCCGATCTGTGAAGCAAAAAAACTGCTGAATAAGCTTACGCTGAACCAAAGGGCAACGGTCAACTATAACAACGGCACTTCCATGACGCCGCCGATGGGCTGGTCAAGCTGGAATCTGTTTGCCACGAAGATCAGCGAGGATCTGATCAAAGAAATTGCCGACGCGATGCATGACAGCGGACTTCAGGAAGCCGGATATCAATACATAAACATCGATGACTGCTGGCAGGCTTCCGAAAGAGACAGCAGCGGTCAGCTTCAGTCCGACCGAGCCACTTTCCCCAACGGCATTCCCGCTCTTGTCGGCTATGTCAACAGCAAGGGACTGAAACTCGGTATTTATTCTTCGAACGGCTCTCACACCTGTGAGGACTATCCGGCAAGTCTCGGTCATGAACGTGTCGATGCTGAAACCTTCGCCAGATGGGGTGTCGAATATTTTAAATATGATTTTTGTCATAATGTTCCGATTTCGTCTCAGGCTCCGAAGATTTCACTTGTTGAAGTATCCAAACTCGGAGAAGCCGCTTTCTTTACCCTGAAACCGAGCGAGCTTCGTCTCTCCGGTAAAGCAAAAGTAGTTGCTGATGAAAGCAAGAAAAGCGACAGCGGCGAATCTCTTATCGGTCTTTGCAGCCGCACGGGTACGGCAGGCTTTGATGTTGAAGTTCCGTCTGACGGTGAATACGCGTTGACCTTCACTGTCAAAAAGGAAAAGGGCGATAATCGTTTTCTTCGTATTATGGTTAACAACAGCGATGAATATCATCTTTATTCCGTTGCTTCAAGAGCTGCTGACGGATACAGAAGAATACAGCAGGTTATTTCGCTCAAAGAAGGCGTTAACAATATCGAATTTACGAATCCCGTAGGCTCTAAGATGGACAGCGCCGCTATTCAGTATAAGCTTATGGGCCGCGAATTAAAAAAAGCTACGAAAGAGTTCGCCGAAAAAACGGGAACACAAGAAAAACCGATTACATTCTCGATTTGCGAATGGGGCTGGAACCGTCCGTGGAGATGGGGACTGGAAGCCGGTAATCTTTGGAGAACGACTCCCGATATCAGAGCGAATTGGGCATCGATTATGAGTATTTACGAAGTCACCGTCAGACTTTATAAGTATTCTGCTCCCGGCGGTTGGAACGATCCGGATATGCTTGAAGTCGGAAACGGTAACCTGACTTATGATGAGAACAAATCGCATTTTTCGCTTTGGTGCATGATGTGCGCCCCGCTTATTCTCGGAAATGATATCCGCAAGTTTATCAAAGAGGATGGCACGGTTGATACGGACAGCAAGGTTTATCAGATTCTTACCAACAAGTCCATGATCTCAATCAATCAGGATAAGCTTGGCATACAGTGCCGAAGAATCAAAACAGGAATCATTGATATTCTTGTTAAGCCTCTTGAAAACAGTAAGATTGCTGTTTGTGTACTCAATAAAGGTTCAAAATCCGCCGTTACCGATCTTGAGCTGAGAAAGCTCTCGAAGCTTGGGTTCGTCAATCTTCCCGAAAAAGAGTCATACAATGTGTACGATGTATGGAATGATGTTCATACTGAAAATGTGTCTGTTATCGGTGCAAAAACCGACAGCCACGGCGTATGTGTTTATATTGTTGAATAAAGGGTGATTTTCTTGAGAAAAAGCGACAGAGAAATTACAGACAGAAAGGAAATTGTTGATTTTCTCCTTTCCTGCGATACTGCACGTCTCGGTTTTTTTGATGACGAATATCCGTATATTGTCCCCGTATCGTTCGGACTGGAGGATAACGGAGAAACACTGACCTTGTATTATCACGGCGCTATTGTCGGCAAGAAAAATGAACTTGCGAAGAAAAATCCGAACGTCTGCGTTGAGATAGATCGTTTTGAAAAATATGTAAAGCTCAACGACGGTGTAACTGCCGATTATCAGAGCTTTATCGGATTCGGACAGATTTTTGAATGTCTTGCTGAGGAAAAAGCGAAAGGGCTGAAGCTTCTTATGGAACATTGCGGATATGCTGATTATCCCGCTGACGGCTGTGCGATTTTCGATTACACCGACGTCAGAAAGATTGTCATGAAAAACTTTAGATGTAAGAAGCGCTTTAAATAAAAACATAATATGGTACTGCCGCAAGCCGAACAGGTTGCGGCGGTTTTTTATGTAAGAAACAGGATAAATGAATGATTATAACGGTAAAAATAAATTTTTTTAAAAAAATCCTGTAAAACTGTTGGATTATTCGTTGTTTTATACTATAATATACAAGTATGACTATGCACAAGTCGGAGGTGTTCCATGTCTACAAAATATTCTGTATCTTTGGAAAAGCTTCTCAAGGACAATCAGTTTGAAAAACTGTATATGCCGAAAGATCCCGAAGATATTCTTATTACGTCGCCGGACGTAAACCGTCCCGGACTGATTCTTTCGGGATTTGAATCGTATTTTGACAATGAAAGAGTCAACTTTCTCGGAATGACCGAAATTGAATACATAAACAGTATTCCCGAATCCGAGCGACGCGGCCGGTTGGAAATGTTCATGTCAAAGAAACCGGCATTATTGATTATCACAAGAAGCCTTGAATGTCCGAAGGATATCCTTGATCTTGCCGAAGAATATGAGGTGCCGGTAATCAAGTCTACCGACTCAACTTCGCGGTGTATGGCTGAGATCATCGCTTATCTCAACGTTGAGTTAGCCGAAAGAATCACAAGGCATGGCGTTTTTGTCGAAGTTTACGGCGAAGGCGTTCTCATTCTCGGCGACAGCGGAGTCGGTAAGAGCGAAACGGCAACTGAACTGATAAAAAGAGGTCACCGTCTGATTGCCGACGATGCGGTTGAAATCAAAAAGACAACCGCAAAAACGCTGATCGGATCCGCACCGGACAATATCCGGCATTTCATCGAGCTTCGCGGTATCGGTATTGTCAATGCACGACGCATATTCGGTATGGGTGCGGTTAAGCTTTCGGAAAAAATTGACATGGTTATTGAACTTGAACCATGGGACAGCGACAAAGTGTATGACCGCATGGGACTTGAAAACGTCACCAAAGAAATTCTCGGCGTCAGTGTTCCGTACACGGTCGTACCTGTTCAGCCGGGCCGGAACCTTGCCATTATTATTGAGGTTGCGGCGATGAACAACAGACAAAAGAAAATGGGCTACAATGCCGCAAGGGAGCTTATGCATAACCTTGGAATGGTTGAAGATGTAATCCCGCAGGAAGATGAAATCGAAATGTGGGGAACTTTTTAAAGGAGAGTAGAATTATGTACAAAGTAGGAGTAGACTTAGGCGGAACCAATATCGTTGCCGGTGTAATCAACGATCGATATGAGATTATCGGTCGGGCGAAAGCCAAAACAAACGCACCGCGTCCGGCGCAGGAGATTTTTGCCGACATCGTTGAATGCGTAAAAGGTGCCGCAAAGCAGGCAGGAATCGGTCTCGACGAAATTGAAAGCGTCGGAATCGGAACCCCCGGTTCGGTTGACCGGGAAAAAGGAACGATTGAGTTTGCCAACAATCTTGATTTTCATAATGTTCCCGCCGTTGAAATGTTCAAACGTTTGCTTGATATTGACGTATATCTTGAAAATGACGCAAACTGTGCCGCTCTCGGCGAGGCCATGGCCGGTGCGGGTATCGGCAAAAAATACTTTATTGCCATAACACTCGGTACCGGTGTCGGTTCGGGTATTGTTGACGACGGAAAGCTTTTAATCGGCTGTAACGGAACCGGCGGTGAGCTTGGCCACTTGGTAATCAAATTCGACGGAGAAGAATGTACCTGCGGAAGAAGAGGCTGCTGGGAAGCATATGCATCGGCTACCGCTCTTATCAGTCAAACAAAAAAATCAATGAAGAATAATCCTGACAGTAAAATGTGGGAGCTTTGTTCAGGTAAAATTGAAAATGCCGGCGGAAGAACTGCATTCGATGCGATGAGAGCCGGAGATGCTGCGGGAACCGAGGTTGTCAACAATTACATAAAATATGTTGCCATCGGAACGATCAACGTTATCAATGCCTTCCAGCCGGAAATGATCTGCTTCGGCGGCGGTATCAGCAACGAGGGTGAAAATCTTCTTGCTCCTGTCAGAAAATATGTTGACGAATTCCATTACAGCCGCTATTCGGATACGCAGACCGAAATCTGCAAAGCGAAGCTCGGTAACGATGCCGGTATCATCGGAGCTGCTCTTGTAAAATATTAATTCGGAGGTTTTCCATTGAAACCGATAACTGACTTTTTAAGCGAAAACAAAATCCGCTATAATGAAAATGAATCCATGAAGCTTCACACAAGCTTCAGAATAGGCGGAGATGCAAAGATTTTTGTTTTTGCAAATAATCTTGAGCAACTGCAAAAAACGCTTTGTTTTTGCCGTGATAACGAAATCAGAGTTTTCGTTATCGGGAACGGAAGCAATCTTCTTATTTCCGATAACGGACTTGATGCGGTTGTCATCAAGCTTTGCGGCGACTTTGAGGACATCCGGCTGATTGACGAGACTACAATTGAAGCCGGGGCGGGTGCCAATCTTTCTGCTGTATGTAAATTTGCGCTTGCAAACGGATTGTCCGGCTTGGAATTCGCATACGGGATTCCGGGTTCGGTCGGCGGCGCCGCATATATGAATGCCGGTGCGTACGGCGGCGAAATGAAAGATGTTGCCGATAAATGTTTCCATATAACTCCTGACGGAAAAACCGGTGAACTTAAAAATGAGAAACTTGATTTCGGATACAGAAAAAGCGCCTATACAACAAACGGCTGTATCATAACCAAAGTTTTGTTCCGTCTGAATAAAGGAAACAAAGACGAGATCAAAGAAAAAATGGACGATCTTCTCAACCGGAGAGTCACGAAGCAGCCGCTTGAGTATCCGAGTGCCGGCAGCGTTTTCCGCCGGCCCGAAGGCTATTTTGCCGGTGCGCTGATCGAGCTAAGCGGCTTGAAGGGCAGAACGGTAGGCGGAGCACAGGTTTCGGAAAAGCATGCCGGATTTATTATCAATATCGGCGATGCAACCTGTGAAGACGTTAAAAAGCTGATCGGTATATGTCAGGAAACGGTAAAAGAAAAGTTCAGCGTTCAGCTTGAAACCGAAATTAAAATTTTTTGACGGTGAGATTTATGGAATTTGTTGTCATTACCGGAATGTCCGGTGCAGGTAAATCATGTGTTGTCAATTCCCTTGAGGATATCGGCTTTTTCTGTGCCGATAATCTTCCGGCGAAGCTGATACCCGTTTTTGCTCAGCTTATCAAAAGCAGCGGTGAGCACGACCGTGTGGCCGTCGTTACCGACGTAAGAACCGGTACGGCTTTTTCCGAATTGTTCGATGCATTTGATTCGCTTTGCGAGCTTCAGATTCCATACAAGCTGATGTTTATTGACGCTGAGGATAACGTTCTGATCAACCGCTATAAAGCAACCCGCCGCAGACACCCGCTTCAGACGGGCTTTGAGTCGATCGGTGCGGCCATTACCGAAGAAAGAAAGCTTCTTGCCCGTGCAAGAGCGCAGGCGGATTATTTTCTCGACACGTCCAATCTTTCCGCAACGCAATGCAGAGTACGTGTTTTGGGCATGTTTTCGGCGGACGAGCATAAACAAATGCACATTCACTGTATGTCGTTCGGCTTTAAACACGGCATACCGAACGATGCCGACTTTGTGTACGACGTCCGGTTTTTGCCCAATCCGTTCTATATTCCCGAATTAAAGAATCTTACCGGTCTCGACAGCGCCGTAAGCGATTATGTCATGCAGTTTGACGAGGCCAAAAAATATGAGCAATTGCTCAAAGAACAGATTGATTTTACCGTTCCGCTTTGTCAGAAAGAAGGCAGAAGTCAGCTGATTATTGCTTTCGGCTGTACCGGCGGACATCACCGCTCGGTCACTTTTGCGCAGTCATTTTATAGCCACCTTATCAGTAACGGTTACAGTGCGAGTGTCAGTCACAGGGATATATTAAAGTGAGGTTGCCATGTCTTTTTCAGCCAAAGTTAAACAGGAGCTTACCAAAACAGAAAATTTGCCGCCTTGCTGTATGCACGCTTTGACCTATGGTCTTTTGCTTTTTGCAAGAAGCTTCAATTATTCGGGTATTTCCATCATGACTGAGCACGAATGTGTTGCTGAAAAATACCGTGACTGTTTAGAACTTGAATGTGAAGTTACACCCGAACTGAAAATCTCCAAGGCCGGAAAATATACCGTATCTGTCAGCGATACCGACAGTATGAAAAAGGTGTTTGAATGTTTTTCGCTCAGCGGTAAAGAAGCGGTGATGCGTATCAACCGCGGCAATCTTCTCAACGAAAGCAAAGGTGACCCCTCCGAAGCGTGGAATTGTTGTAACGGTGCTTTTTTAGCAGGTGCTTTTCTTTCGTGCGGAACGATTTCCGACCCGAATAAAGGGTATCATCTTGAATTTGTGGTCCCGTACCGTGCGTTAAGCCGGGATCTTGAAAAAATGCTGACCGAATATAATCTCAAAGCGAAAACCATGACAAGAAGAGGCATTAACGTCATTTATCTGAAAGACAGCGAAAGCATTGAAGATCTGCTGAACATCATGGGAGCGCAAAATTCGGCTTTTGAAATTATGAACATCAAAATATTGAAAGATGTCCGAAACAGTGCCAACCGAAAAAGCAACTTCAGTGTCGCCAATATTTCCCGCACCGTGAAAGCCTCTTTTGATCAGGTGGAAGCGTTTAATAAACTGATCGAAAACGGCGTTTATGACACCCTTGACGAGGCTTCGAAGTTCTTTTTGAATCTCAGAATCGAAAATCCGGATGCAAGCCTGCGTGAGCTTGGTCAGATGTATGATCCGCCGCTTTCCAGGTCTGCGGTCAATTATAAAATCAAAAAACTTATGGAGCTTTACGAAAAATCCGACAAGAAAACGGATATCACGGAATCGGAGGAATAATCTTGGATAAAAACAAAAGCAAATTTTCAGTCTCACCCGAGCAGCTGAAAAAACAAACCGAATATGCGGATCTTGTCAGAACGGTTCTTGCCTCAAGATTTCCGGTTGAACCGCCGAAAGCCTTTGTTCACACCTACGGCTGTCAGGGAAATGTTGCCGACGGTGAACGGCTGAAAGGAATGCTTTGCGATATGGGTTATGTCCTGACCGATAAAGTGGAAGAGGCAGATTTAGTGCTTTATAATACCTGCGCCATTCGTGAGCATGCGCAGGACAGAGTATACGGA
>JBJFHV010000058.1:0-3725 GCA_051894015.1 Acutalibacteraceae bacterium
CTTTCCGATCTTGTAAAGCGCAAGTCCGACCCAAAGCCTTGTATCACCGCAGGCAGCGTTTTCCCATTCTTCAAGGCATTTTTCAAACGGCTGGCTTTCGTTTAAAAAACCGTAGTAAATCTGCGGAATCATCACGTCGCAGTATCCGTCCTCTTTCAGCCACCGTGTTACGTCGGCATAATGAACCGAACGGTTCTTTTCGATATCGCCCGACGGACTGATCGAAAAAAGCTTGTCGTCACCGAAGTCTTTGACGGCGTTATAAATACTTCGGACAAGCTTGTTGACGTTTTCTCTTCGCCAGTCGTCAATCGGTTCGGTTCCGCCGCTTTTTTGGTAAGCCTCATACTGCTTTTCGTCAAAGCCGCTTTCGGCGGGCGGATAGAAATAGTCGTCGATATGAATTCCCGCAAGGTCATAGCCGCTCAGAAGCTCCCGGACGGCATCGGTGACAAGCCGTACGGTTCTTTCGCTTGCCGGATTATAATAAAGACCGCCGTCTGCTTTTACCACATCGCCGTTTCCGCTTTGATAAAGCCGAAAGGCCGTTTCGGTTTCACACAGCTTTCCGGAATCGAAAGACGACTGAATACGGTATGGGTTGATCCACGCGTGAACCTTTAAATCAAGCTTTTTTGCTCTTTCAATGATAACGCTCAGCGCATCAAACGGAAGCTTGTCCCCTCTTTTTTCGCAAAAGACAGTGCTCGACGGATAAATTTCCGACGGATATATCGCGTCCGAAAACGAAACCGCATGAACGAAAACATCGCTGACTCCGAGCTTCTTTGCGTTTTCAAGAAGCGAGTCTATGTACTTTGCGTATTGCTCTTTCGTATAATCCTGTTCGGACGGTGTCAGATCAAGATAGGACAGCCAGACCGCAGAACGAGTTTTCGATTGATTCATCAGAAAATCATCGTCATCATACCCCACGGCGGCATTGTCAAAATCGACAACGTCTTTCATATCCTCGGAAAGCATGCCGTTCGAGCACGAACAAAGCGTAAACATAACGGCTGTCAAAAAGAAAATAAAGATTCGTTTCATCTCACACCTGCTCAATCGGTTCATTACAAAGCTTCGTACGGCAAAATATGCCTCATCTTATAAAGTTCTTGACTTTCAGCCAAAAAAATAATACGATATATCATAAAGTCGTAAGGAGGAAAAATCCATGTCAATCAACTTTTTCGATAAATCCTATATCAAAAGCCACGGTAAATCCAACAAGGTTGTCTGTCCCGAATGTCAGAAAACGGTGGAAATGGGGCTTTTCGAAACGCTCGACGCGTCCGCCGTCGCCTTATTGCTCCAAAAGGATATGTCAACCTATTTTTCGGTCTGTCCGTCCTGCTCGGGCATTTTTGCCGTGAACCCGACATTTATGAAAGAACGGGAAAAAGGTACCTTCTGTATCATAACGCAAGACGACCTGACCTCATTAAAAAGCACCGATGGAAGCGTTTGATTTTTTTAAAGCGGTCGGTATCATTACCGCTTTCTTTTCTGTTCTCGCCGTGGTCCTGACGGTTACCGACAAGCTTTGCGCCAAACGGCACAAACGCCGAATACCCGAAAAAACACTGATTCTTGTCGGAATACTCGGCGGTGCCGCATTGGAATATATCACGATGAAAATCATTCATCACAAAACCTTACACAAAAAATTCATGGTCGGTCTTCCGCTGATTTTTCTTCTTCAGCTTGCCGCTTTTTCGGCGGTATACTTTTTCTTTTTCCGATAAACTCAGCACGGGATCATAATCATCATATCCTCGCTGACCGTATCCCCGTCAATACCGTTTTCTTCCTTGATTCCGGAAAGAACGGTATTGTATTTTTTTGCAATTTTCCAAAGGCTTTCGCCCTTTTTACAGTAGCAGACGACAATCGTACAGTCCTTTTGCGGCTTTTTCTTTTCTTCGTTCGGCTTAACACCAATCAGCACTCTCTCGGTCGTAACGGAAAAGACGTCAGCCATAACATAAAAGCTCAGCGTGATCTTCGCTTTGTTTTCGGCGTCCGGTTCACATTTCGTACCCGTCACGGTGAGCACCGGGTGACACCGTATTTTATCGGGCATCTGTTTCAGGCTGTCTGAAATATCAAAGTCGATGCTTCTTTGCGCTGTCTGAAGCTTACCCTCTTCGTCGGTGAAAATCACTTCTACAACAGCCGAAGCTTTTATCATCAGTCCGCTGTCGTCAAGCATCGCGTCAGCACCGCATTTGACGGCTCTTGCGTCAAGCACAGACCCGATTTTAGCACACGGAAGTTCAATCGTCCGGGATACGCTGTCGTTTTTTTCCAAAGTCTGAGCAAGAGAAAGAAACGCAAGGTTTTTATATTCGCTTTCGGTTTCACATTCGGTGCAATAGCAATCCGAGATCACCCGAATGTCATTCTCACTTGTGGAACAGACAACCGCGCTGACCTTTGCCGCCGCTTCGATCAGTCTGTTTTTTCCGCTTGAGTCGGGCTTCGGTTCAAGAATCAAAGAACGTATAAACAGGCGGACATTGTTTGAGCCGTCCTCCGTAAGTCCGGGCAGCTCAAGAATCTGGCTGATCGGCATTTCATGACTGCGGGATATCAGGCTTCTTTCGTCGCTGTCTTCACAATATACAACATTCAGCTTAAGTTCTCCTTTAATCAGAAGCTTTCCCGAAACCGCTTTGACAGATTCGATCAGAGCCACGGCCGTCTGATTGATTATTTTTCCGATCGGCTTTTCATTTTCACCGAGTTCGACGGTTTCCGAAAGGTCAAAGGTCTTTTCGCCCGTCACGGTTTCGTTTACCGCTTTTACGGTATGGGTCAGCGTCTGAAAATCTGCACTGTCCTGAATCTGCGGCAGTTCGTTTTCCGCCGAACCGAAAATCTTAATCGAAACAGCCACGCTTGCACTTACCGACGCTCTGCGCTGACTTTCCGCGCGGCAATTGACGTATTCAACCTCTGCCGCGGCATAAGCGCAGGCATTTTCGGGCATTTTTTTGACATCGGTGTATTTCGTAAACTCAACCGTCCGCTCGAAGCAGTCAAGCTTCTCTGCGTCGTTTACATATAACAGCCGGATCAGCAGATTGCCGCGGACATTGACCCTGTCACCGCTGAGCTGAACACTGCTCACATCAGGCTGAAGCGAACACTTCAGAATACGTTTGATGTCCGAACAATAGTCGGGCAGATTCAGCTGTTCGTCAACGCTTTGGGTAACCGAATCTTCAAAAAAACATTTCGGCGTTACAATTTTCACTTTTTTCTGTTCAAATTTCATTTGACTGCACCTTCCTTCTAAGCCATTACTATTCGTGCAGCATCCGGAATATGATAAAACCGCCTTGAAATCAAAGCGGTTTATTTTTGTTGTTTTCGATTTTGGCCTTTACCTGGGCAATCCGGTTTTCAAGATGTCCGATTGCAACCTCTTTCGGTAAAACCTTTTTCGAACGCAAAAGATAATCAAAGAAGTTTCTGAACGCCGAAATCAACATTTTATTGTGAATCACGGCATAAAAATTCTGCGGTACCATAAAGTTTTCGCCGGAAAGATCCGTTCCGCTCAGGGTGAAGAAAACAGAATTGATCTCGATAAACAGATTGTCGCTGATATGAAAGCATCGGTCATCGAGAATAAAAACTTTATCTTCCTTTATTTTTTCAAGAATAACCTGTAAGAAATACAAAATATGTTCTTCATTCATCAGCTTACAGTATTC
>JBJFHV010000059.1:0-3718 GCA_051894015.1 Acutalibacteraceae bacterium
GCAAGAAAAACGGCTCTTTTATGCAAAAAAAAGGTTGTGTTTTTCTCGCTTGAAATGACCAAGCAGCAGCTTGCCGAACGTGTTCTGTCAACAGAGGCCAGAGTTCAGAGTACGAAGATGAGAACCGGTGAAATCACGGGCGAAGAGTGGGAAAGACTTGCGACGGCGACCGCCATTCTCAGCAAGTGCGACCTGTATTTCGACGACACGTCGAATATGACGGTTCCCGAAATGAAGTCGAGAATCCGCCGGCTGCGTGATGTTGATGCTGTGTTTGTTGACTATCTTCAGCTGATGAAAAGCGGCGTTAAAAGCGATAACCGTGTTCAGGAGGTTTCGGAAATTACAAGAAGCCTGAAGCTCATGGCGAAGGATCTGAATATTCCCGTTGTGGTTCTGGCTCAGCTGGCAAGAACGACCGAGGGCCGCGGAAAGTCTCACAGACCTCAGCTTGCCGATCTTCGTGAATCCGGCTCTATTGAGCAGGACGCCGATATTGTCATCATGCTTTACCGTGAAGAATACTATGACAGCGAAAAAGAGCATGACGACGAACCGGACGAGCCGAAACCGACCGTCAATAAAGTTGAATTTATCGTTTCGAAAAACCGCCACGGTCCGACGACGACCGTTGAAGCGATGTGGAACGCCGATTATACCATGTTTTCCAATCTGGAGAAGCTTCACAATGACATGTAAAATCAAAGAAACGATCGAAAAATACAATATGCTTTCTTCGGTAAAATCCGTAGCTGTCGGTGTCTCCGGCGGCGCGGATTCCGTTTGTCTTTTACATTATTTAAGTACAATTAGACAAGAGTATGGTATCATACTCAAAGCCGTGCATGTCAACCATAACATCAGAGGTGAGCAGGCGCAAAGAGACTGCGACTATGTGAAAAAACTATGCGAAGAACTCGATGTCGATCTTCTGGTTTATTCAGTCGATGTTCCGTCTTTGTCCCGTGAAAAGGGGATAGGCGTAGAAGAATGCGGCCGGCTTGTCCGATATGAATTCTTTCAAAAAGCCGGGTGCGATGCCGTTGCCGTTGCCCACACACTTTCGGACAGCATTGAAACCATGCTTTTTAATTTTGCTAGAGGAACAGCGTTAAAGGGCGTTTGCGGAATACCGCCGAAGCGCGACAATATCATAAGACCACTTATCAACTGTTCGAGAGATGAGATCGAACGGTACTGTGAAGAAAACGACCTTGCTTATGTTACGGACAGTACCAATCTTCTTGATGAGTATGCGCGAAATAAGATTCGTCACCATGCCGTTCCGGCTTTGAAACAGATCAATCCCGAGCTTGAGCAATGTGCTATGAGGTTTTTTGAAAGCGTGAGCATGGCTTCAGATTATATTGAGCAAAGTGCCGAGGAACTGATCGAAAAAAGCCGCCTCAATGAAAATTCCTACCGTCTTTCCGACTGGCAGCATTGTCACGAAGCGGTCAGGCGGCAGGCAATAAATTTATTGATTGCACCGTTTCTGACAAAGCCGGTTGAGCTTCGGCATATCGAACTGTGTAGTCGTGCAATCGTCGGGTCAAACGGCAAGATAGAATTGTCAAAAGACTTGTATCTGTGCGTAAAAGATGATATAATTACAGTTCAGACTTGTGCCGATGTATGTGCCGAATGGCGGCTTACCGTAGACAGTGAGATTGTCAATTCGCCGTATGCTTCCTATTGCGTAAGACTTTGCGATATTTCTGAGCTTGACGAAAAAGACGAAAGATTTGCCGTCGATGCTGATTCTGTCAAGGGACAGATGATTCTGCGTTCCCGTTTGCCGGGCGACAGAATCAAGGATAAACGGCGAAGTAACACGAAAACGCTGAAAAAGCTGTTTTGTGAAAAAAAGATTCCGGTGCTTGAACGCAATAAAATTGCCGTGCTCAGCGATGACAACGGTGTTTTATGGGTGGAAAACATTTGTGCAAATGCGGATCATGCAGTTACACAAAAAACAAAAAAAGTATATATCGTGAAAAAGAGAGGGTAAAATATGAGTAAAAATATGCTTGATGATATCAGTGAGATTTTCTTCAGCCGTGAACAGCTGGCTGAAATGACGAAGCGAATCGGTACTGAAATCAGCCGTGATTTTGCGGACAAGAACCTGTTGATGGTAAGCGTCCTGAAAGGTTCGGTTGTTTTTATGGCGGATCTTATGAGAAATATCACGATTCCGTGCCGTATAGACTTTATTACGGCCGCAAGCTACGGCGCCGGCACGTCCTCAAGCGGAAATGTGGATATCACGAAGGATCTTTCCGAGGATGTGGAAGGCTATGATATCCTGATCGTCGAAGATATTCTTGACAGCGGCAATACGCTTCAGAAGCTTTCCGATTTTCTCATGACCAAAAACCCGTCAAGCATCACGATCTGTACCTTGCTTGATAAACCCTCAAGACGTTCGCCCGACGTGAAAATCAGCGCAAAATATATCGGCGCCGAAGTCCGTGACGAATTTGTTGTCGGCTACGGACTTGATTATGACCAGAAATACCGCAATCTTCCGTTTATCGGTATCCTGAAACCGGAAGCAATTGAAGGCAACCACTAAAAACATCGAATAATTTTTCCTGTACACGTTTTACCGGATTTGAAAAGGAGTGCTCGAATATTGAAGAAGAAAAATAAGAATCTGGGAAGTTTAATCTATCTGATTTTGCCTTTGGTATTGATTTTGATTATCGGCTATTTTACCGCAAGTCAGAATGTTGCCAAAAAGACAAAATACTGCGAAATCGTCAACCTTTTCAAAACGAATCAGGTGACGGAATTTACCCTGACAATAAGAAGCGGTGCGCTCACGTATAAGGTAAAGGGAGATAATACCGAGAAGAAATACACGCTTCCCAGCGTTGAACTTTTCCTGAATGATGTCCACGACGATATTGTGGAATACAACGAACAGCACCCCGATAATCAGATTGTTTATGATTACAAGGCCGGTGCCAACAATTCCGTCTGGGCAAGTGTTCTTCCGATGGTGCTTCTTTCCGCCGCCTTCATTTTTGCGATGTACTATCTGATGAAACGGATGGAAAAGACGATAACGAACGAAAATAATATGACCTTAAGCTTCGGCAAGGCGAGAGCCAAGCTCAGCAAGGACGAAAAGCGTAAGACAACCTTTGATGATGTTGCCGGAGCGGACGAAGAAAAGGCGGAGCTTGAGGAAATTGTTGAATTCCTCAAAGACCGAACCAAATTCATTGAAATCGGCGCAAGAATCCCGAAAGGAGTTTTGCTTGTCGGCCCTCCGGGTACCGGTAAGACGCTTCTGGCTCGTGCTGTTGCCGGCGAAGCAGGCGTGCCTTTCTTCTCAATTTCCGGCTCGGATTTCGTTGAAATGTATGTCGGTGTCGGTGCTTCAAGAGTTCGTGATCTTTTCAATCAGGCAAAGAAGAACGCTCCGTCAATCCTTTTCATTGATGAAATTGACGCTGTCGGCCGTCACAGAGGCGCCGGAATGGGCGGCGGACACGACGAACGGGAACAGACGCTCAACCAATTGCTTGTTGAAATGGACGGCTTCGGCATGAATGACGGTGTTATTGTGATCGCCGCCACGAACCGTCCCGATATACTCGATCCGGCTCTTTTAAGACCGGGAAGATTTGACCGGCAGATTACGGTCAATTATCCCGACGTTAAGGGAAGAGAAGATATTCTCAAGGTTCATGCAAGAAACAAGAGC